>NZ_JADKPY010000052.1:0-14113 GCF_015351505.1 Acinetobacter sp. SK-43 | reverse complement strand
AGATCTTTATGTGACTCAAGGCATAAAACATTTTGGACGAATCTAATTCCATTATTTCTTGCTGAGATGATGAAAATAATTAATTGAATAGTAATAAATGAAATTGAAAGTATCCATTGGAATAGTGTTGCTTTAAAAGTAATACAAAGAATAATAAAGCCAATAAGTATAAAAATAGTTAATATGCTGCTATCTCTAAAAAATAGAAATTTTAAATGAGAGTCAATAATTTGTTCATCATTTTTATGCTTTTGATAAATTTTGTACCAGACACGATTTTGTTCAGACGGTATTGTAGGAAGTACACCGAGCATCTTTTCTAAATTTTCCATATCATTACGTGGATCTTTTTTCGCATGTACAGTAAAAGCCCGATGCCCTGGAAGACTATATTTCAATTTCCCAAATATAATGTTATGTTTAATTTCTGCTGGTAAAATATTTAATAGTAATTTTACGATTAAAATACCTAAGATAAAGGATGATAATAACTTAAATAAAGAGTTATCCAACATACTTTTTGAAGTTATTAAACTTATAAATTTTTCTATATTCAATGAGGATAAAATAATATTTAAAACAAGAAAATCCATGCATATGATTTTCCATATGTTACTTATGTTTTCTTTTTGAAGTTTTTCTGAAGTTGATAATTCATTTGCCATAATTTATTGCCCAATCTCATCTTTTATAAAATGAGAGATATCTTCATAGTTTGATAAGGATATAAATTGATCATTTAACTTATTTAATTTCTCGTTATCCGTTATGAAATCCTTTAAGAGATTGTAACGTTTCAAAGTATAAAATAATAATGCTTTTCTACATTTTATCTCTATTTTTCCTTCAATCATTCCATAGTCAAATTCAATGGCTTTACGATGTGTTTCAGATAAGTCAGATGAAGGTTTAAAAACTAGTGTGATGTATGTATGCCATGCTATATCTTGTTCAGAGGATACGACTTCTTCATCTAGAGTTTCTGCTGTAAGAATTCTAGCTAAAACGAAATCACGAAAATCTTTACGTGTTTGACAAAATGCTCTTACATGCCAACGATGACCATCGAATACCATAGCATGAGGATTAAGTGTTCTTTCAGAAGCTACATCACTTGTCATTGAAAGATAGCTTACTCTGATTGCTTTTTTACTATTAATCGCATCAACAACCAACGCTAAGGTATTATCAGGCACTGTTCGCTCTAAAGATGGTAAGACATCACTTGGCGGTATAATGCCGATAAAGCTTTCATCACTTCTAATAATATTTTGATTTAAAGCCAGTAAGTTACGTAAATAGTAGCGTGAACCTTTTTCACTAAATAAAGGTTGGAATTCTTCAGACTTTAAATAAGCCTTTGTTTTTTTGTCATAAAATACATTATCTGGACGCCAATCTATATAACGAGCTAAGTCAAGAGAAGCTTGAGGAACAGATATTCCAAAAAAATCTACTAGATCACTACGATTGATTTTACCAGTCCATTGGAGTCTAAAATCAATAAACTCTATTCGCTTATCTTGCGACCAATTTGACGTTTTTGACTTTTTATCGGTCATACATCACCTGAAATGTTTACTAACAAATATAATTTTTAGATGGGTATAAAAAGTATTCCCATCTAAAAATTATATTGTATATTAAGACATCAATCTTTTCTAGTCGCTTAAGGTAAACGCATGACTGCTTCAATCGTTTTCTTTCCCGTTGATAATGGTGATATGACACTTATCACTTTATCTGATGGCAGAACCATATTAGTTGATATCAATATCCGCCAAGATGCTGATAATTCTTTAACCGCTACTTATGATGTTGCTAGCGACTTACGTGGCAGACTTAAGCGGGATATTAATAATCGTCCTTTTGTTGACGTATTATTATTAAGCCACCCTGATAAAGATCATTGTACTGGATTGCAAAAGCATTTTCATTTAGGAGCTTTAGCAAACTATTGTGATGACAAGAAATTAGACAATGAAAAGAGAATTGTGATTCGGGAGCTTTGGTCTTCACCAATGGTGTTTAGACGTGCTTCAAAAAATCATACTTTATGTGAGGATGCATGTGCTTTTAATAAAGAAGCAAGACGTCGAGTCAAAATTAATAAAGAGAATAATTTCTTTAATATTCCTCAAGGCGATCAAATCCTTATCATGGGTGAAGACGAGAATGGTAAGACCGATGATTTAAATCCTATTCTCATTAAATCTGGTACAACGTTTAGAATCAATAATCAAGGGTATGATTCAAATCTTGAATGTTTCTTAATCGCGCCTATGACAAAGCAAAGTGAAGAATTAGAATGTGTACTTTCTAAAAATCATTCAAGCGTGATCATTAATTTTAGTATTGCTTCAAATGACTATTCTGATAAATGCCGTTTCTTATCTGGTGGAGATGCAGAAGTAGAAATTTGGGAGCTGATTTGGGATAAGTATCGCTCTACTCCAGAGGTTCTTGCATACAATATTTTGCAAACACCCCATCACTGTTCGTGGCGTACTCTTTCACATGATAGCTGGAGTGGAAAGGGAGAAAGTGCAAAAGAGTCTGTTGATGCAGTCAATGCATTATCTCAGGCTAGAAAAGGGGCTGCCATTGTTGCCAGTAGTAAGTTGATTCAGGATGAAGACAGTGATCCTCCATGCATTCGTGCTAAACGGACCTATACAAGAATTGTCCAGCAACTCTCTGTGAGTGGTAAGTTTTACTGTACGGGTGAATATCCTAAGAGTACGAATGTGAAGCCACTCATTTTTGAGATTGATAACGTTGGGATACGTGTAGCTAATAAAGCTGTCATTGGCGCAGCGTCAATTGCAGCTTCCCCTAACCTTAGAGCAGGATAATACTATATGTCAGTCGATCCATTTTTCAAGATAGGTAAATCGTATTCTAGCTTAGATCCTAATCTTCTAAAGTATGAGCAGACACGTCAATTATTTCAATCATGCCTTAGTCATCCTGATTTCGATATTGCTGATATTGTTGAATTGTCTTGGAAATCAGATCAACCAGCTGAAGCGATTATTGTCCACTGTGGTGATGGGACTGTCCCAACAGAAAACCAAGTCGGTATTTTAGTGACAGAAGTACTGGCTATAGTTTATAACCCTAATAAACGATTTGGCAGTCCCTATGAGGTTTTAGCACTTCGAAAAGATTTTCCAAAAACTCCTCATTTAAATGGAACATCTTCTGGAGAGCCAGCCTCGCTTTGCTTATATGCTGAAAGTTGGGAATCAGTTGAGAGGACTTGGACACCCAAAAAATTTCTTCAGAGAGTCTTATGGTGGCTTCATGAAACATCAAATGATACTTTACATCTAAATGATATTGTTCCTGAGCGATTATTTTATAATAATTTTTACCAAGTAATTTTACCATCTGATTTTTTTAATAGTTTGAATTCCGAAAATTTCAAACTTAGGTTAAATTATATTTACAATCAGGATAAGCTATATAAAATTTTTAGAGCTTCATATATAGGCGTAGCTGAAAAAATTGATGAGGTTTCTTTTGAAAGTATAGTAGTAAAACTGCCAGAACTTGGTTTAAATCCGATTGAAAGAGTTCCTGATACTTTAGATGGTTTAGTTGAATATTTTAGAGCAAAGAATATTGATCTAAAGAATATATTGATAGAAGAAATTAAAAAAAATGTAGATCATAATGGTATTCAGTTTTTATCACCAAATACGAATACCTTCTTATTGCTTTTACTTATAGTTCCAATAGTTAATCAAAATAATGATGAAAGCACTAACTACGATTTTTATGGTTTTGCTCTTAGTAATGCTACTATTTCTGATTTGGGTATTAGGTTAGGAGCTTTGAATAAAGGTTTTGATAAAAAAAACGAGAATATATGTTTTCCTGATCACCATTTATTTGATCTAAAAGTTGAACAGCCCAATGATAATTTAACAAATATTCAACTTGAACATGTTCAAATTACATTCGAAACCACACAAAAGTTCGCAAGAACGGCCTCAGGAATAGACCCTTCAAACGCAAATTTTAACGGTGTATTAGCTGGAGTGGGTGCACTTGGTAGTACATTAGCTGAAATTTGGTCAAGAGAAGTATGGGGGAAGTGGTCGTATGTGGATGATGACTTACTTAAACCTCATAATGTAATTCGGCATATCGGTAAAGACTGCCATATTGGAAAATCTAAAGTAGATGTTGTAAAAGAATTAGTGGATCTAAATTACCGTTCTGGAGAGGAATGTATTGCTATTCATGCAAAAATTAATGATTTAGAAAATCCTCAAGTTAAAGAAGCTATTAGAAATGCTGAATTATTAGTTGATGTAACAACATCAATAGAAACCGCAAGAGATCTCCCAACATTAGCAAATTCGACACGTATAGTGTCTACATTTATAACCCCATCAGGTGAAGATTCTGTTTTATTATTTGAAGATAAAGAACAGAAGATTAGAATTGATGCATTAGAAGCACAATATTATAGAGCTATATTAAATAATGATTGGGGAGTAAAACATCTTAAGAAACATCTTGGTGCATTTAAAACAGGTGGAGGGTGCCGTGATATTTCTATGATTATTTCTGATGAATTAATTAAATTACATGGAGCTATACTGGCACGACAAATTCGTTTGGGAAGCCACTGTAATGAAGCTCAGATTAAAATCTGGTCTTTAGAGGATTCGACAGGACAAGTAAATTCTCACATTATAGAAGTATTACCTTCAAAGAGAGAAATCTTACAGAATGGCTGGACAATAATTTATGATGATTTTATTCATCATAAATTATCTGAAATAAGAGCAAAAGAACTTCCAAATGAAACAGGTGGTGTCATTTTAGGATACATCGATCAGAAACTAAAAAGTATCTATATTGTGGATGTTTGTGAAGCACCTCACGATAGCATTGCAACACCTACAACTTTCATAAGGGGAAGTAAAGGCCTGTCAGATTACATTGATCTATGTAGTAAAAAAACAGCTTATATTGTTCGCTATATTGGTGATTGGCATTCTCATCCTGACCATGTATCAACAAGACCCAGTGCGTTGGATGAAGTATTACTAACCGATTTACAAAATAAGATAGATGATCCAGATGATCCAGTTTTAATGGCTATTATAAATTCTAATAAAGTCAGTTTTTATCTTTAATATAGGGGACTATTATGGAAATCTTTGAATCTAGTAAGCTTGCTCTATTTATTATTTTTGCAATTCCAGGCTTTATTTCAATAAAAACCTATTCGTTACTGTGCCCAAATCATGAAAAAGATAGTACAAAGCTAATCATTGATGCCATTACATATAGTTGTTTGAACTATGCTTTATTAGGACCTTTTATTTATATGATGATTTTTAGTAAAAAGTGGGAATTTATTTGTCCTTTTTTTACAATTATCTTTTATTCATTTGTCATGCTTGTTTTTCCAGCATTTTTAGCTTGGGGATGGTTAAAGTTAAGAAATATGGAGTTTTTTAAAAAGAATGCCCCTCATCCTACACCAAGAGCATGGGACTATATTTTTTCTCAGAGAAAAGAATATTTTGTTTTAGTTACATTATCTGATGGAAAAAAACTCGCAGGAGAATATTCAGAGAAATCATTTACATCGAGTTTTCCTGAAGATCCACAAATCTACTTAGAAAAAGCATGGGAGGTTAGTTCTGAGGGCGGTTTTGAAAGAATACGTGAGCAATCTGAAGGAATTCTAATATTATCTAAAGATATTCAAAGTATTGAATTTTTTCAACATCCCTAATATTTATCTATGGAGTTATCAATGTCAACTAAAGATTTAAAAACTAATATTCAGAGTATACCAAACGACTTACAAACGAGAGGTTACCAACCACAAAAGGTGACTTCACCAAATCCGTCGAATACTCACCCCCCTAAAAAACCTTAATTTTAGAGTGAGATTAATTATGAATGATAAAACTCAAAGAGTGCCTGTTGGGGATGGTTATAGCCCAGCTGTGATAAAACCACACAACCCAATGCCTGGTGCAGGTTATCAACCAGAAAAATCGAAAGGAACGAACCCGAGTAATCCTCAAGCACCTACATCTCCACCAAAAAAGCCTTAAAATTATATAGAGCTCACATTCTTTATGTGGGTTCCCTTATTTATATTTACTTGTTTTTTGAGAAAATACTTTGAACAACATAAATGAAGAACCGATAACAAAAGGTTTAAAAAGTATCTATTTACATAACTCTTATATTAGAAATAAACGAGTTAAGTTGCGATGTGATGGTCATACCAATTTGATTGGTGGGAATGGTCGTGGCAAGACCAGTATGCTTAATTTATTACCCATATTTGCTGGAATTTCACCTGAAAGTATGGTGCAAAAAGCCGGTAATAAATCGAGTTTTCTAGATTTTTATTTGCCGAATCTGCAATCAATGATTGTATATGAATTTCTTGGGCAACAGGGTATGTGCTGTGTCGTGATGTACAGGCATCAAAATGGCATGAAACTGATTTATCGTTTTGTGAAAGGATGTGCTGAGGAAACATTTTTTGCACCCCAGTTTGATGAATTATTTACAAAAAATACGCCGGTGAATGAGATTATTCATGAACTGCAATTAAATAATATTAAAATTAGTAAGCAAATTGAAACTATACTGGATTATCGGGCTATTCTTCATAACGATAAAGAACGTTTTGCTCGTGATAAAAGTCTTCGTATGCTCGCAGCAGACTACGCCATGTGTGATCGTCAATATACACTGCGTCATCTGGGAGAATTAACTCGTGTACCTATGTCTCAGGTAGATCTGATTAATAAGTTTAAAAGTATGCTGGTAGATGCGTATCTACAGGATGAAAATGCGGTTGTAGGTGATAAAGGTCTAACTCATACGGCAAACTTAAATCTGATCGAGGACATGAGAAGTTTGCAGGAGTTTATAAAAGCAAGTTCACAACTTGAAAAAGGTACGCAACTTAGAGCAAACGTCATTCAAACATATCAGCAACTCCTTAAGGTGAAGTTACAGGGTCATGTGTTAACTGAACAATTTATAGAGGATGAGCGTGAGCTACAACACGA
Source organism: Acinetobacter sp. SK-43 (assembly GCF_015351505.1). Classification (NCBI taxonomy): domain Bacteria; kingdom Pseudomonadati; phylum Pseudomonadota; class Gammaproteobacteria; order Moraxellales; family Moraxellaceae; genus Acinetobacter; species Acinetobacter sp. SK-43. Next base: position 7,046 of record NZ_JADKPY010000052.1, on the reverse strand, counting down.
GCATGATACCTATTTACTAAAATACGGACAGGACAATGATTTTTTACAAACGACTATAACTGATCTGGCGACTCAACTACGTAGCAAACAAGGTGAATGTACAGCAGTTAAAAATCAGATTGAGCATATCAATAGGCAGGAACAGGAATATCAGCAACTCAATATTGATCGCATGATCAGTGAGTATCATGATCTGCCTGTTTATCAAACTAAAGTGCAGGAAGAACGTGCTCAACTACAACGTCTGGAAGCTTCTGCAAAAGATATTGTGGATTCCCATGATCAGCATATACGCCAGATTCGAGATGAAACATCTAGGGAAAAGGAGTCGTGGGAACAAAAGAAAGGAGATATACATCATCAACAGATTGAGCTCTTCAAACAACAATCATTAGATGAAGACATGCTTCGGACGGACCAGCAGGAGGAATTAACTGAATTGTCAAACAGGCAAGAATTAGCCCTTGAGACTATAAATGAAAATATTCAGCAGGCACATCGAAGTGTTGGCGAAGCTGGAGCATATACTTCTGACGAGCTGCAACATCTAGATTTAAATAAAAAATTATTAAAACAACAAAAACAGAAAATTTCAGAATATCTCAGTAAACACACTCTACTTAAGGAGAACGTTGAGATCCACAAACAACAGGTGCATGATGCACTTAAAGCATTGGAAAAACATAAAAGCTTATTGGATAAAGAGCAGGAAAAGGAACAGAAATTACGTGAACAATTAAATAATGAAGGTTCATTAATCAGTTTTCTGCGTACTCATCCTAATGAGGCATGGAAGCAGAATATTGGTAAATTGATTAATCCTGTTTTATTGCTTAGAAAAGGGCTCAATCCTAAATGGGAAACTGATGAATTAAGCCAGAACTCATTTTATGGATTGCATTTAGAATTGGATAAACTGAGTTTACCTCAGGAAGCGGACACGCTGGAGGATCTTAAAAAGCGTATTGAACAGCAGGCCTTGCGTTGTAGTCAATATCAGGCTGACCAGACAATGTTGGAACGTAAAACGAACACTGCCAAAGAAGAGTTGGAGCGTTTGCAAATAGAGCTGTCTGTATCTGAGCAGGATTTAAACAATTTAAATAGAAAATCTCAGGAATTAGATGCCGCACAGGAACGTATAGAGAAAAACATTCGCCTGAATGTCAATGAACGCAAGGAAAGGGCCGCCCAACTCTTACAAGATGCCGAGCAACAACAAAAATCCCTGATCCAGCAGCATAAGTCAGCCAAAAATAACCTGCAACAACTACAAGAAAAAGCTCGCGATAGTATTAAGGCAAAGTATCAGCTTAAAGATACCCAACTTCAGCAACAAGTAAAACAGATTGAAGACAATATTCATCAAGCTATAAAGCAGGGCGATGATAAAATTGCTGAGTTGCTTAGCGCTAAAGATCGAGCATTGCAGGCTGAAGGTGTGGATACACAACAGTTAAAACGAGCTGAACAACGTTTAGCCGATGCTCAACAGCAGTTTGAAACTGTGAATGGATACATTGGCAGAATTAATGCTTATCATAAATGGGTTGAGATAGAACTTAGTCAACGTGCTGGACTTCACGACCAATTAAAAATGATTCAGGAAGTGATTGAACATCTGGAACAAGAACATGCAGATGGTGTAAAAGCGTTACAACAACTGGATAAGGAAAAAAGTGAACATAACATGCAGTATCAAGCTGCTCTCAATATCATTCAGAGAAAATCGCAGCAACTTGATGATTTATTAAAACGTATGGAACCATCAATACTGGATTTTACAGAGTTGGAATCAGAATTTGCTATTGATGAAATAGAGAAACCACTAGATTTTGACTGGTATCTCAATCATGGGCAGGAGCAATTGTCTCAATTGGCAGATTTACGTAAAGAAAGCCTTAAATTACATACATTAGTGAAACAGATTTTGAGTTTGGCACAGGGTAATGGTCTGGAAAAATACTGGAGTAACCAGATGTTGGATTCTCGTTATCAGGTAGACAGTTTACCTTATATGTTACAGGCTATGACAGTATTGGGCAAAATGCTAGAGCATGAAATTCCATCCAAAATTAATGCAACGATCTTAGCATACCAGTCATTGGGTATCGTTTTTCAAAACCATTATGAATCACTCAAACGGTTTCAACGGAAAGTCTCCAGAGTCTCAGATGATCTGAGCTCGAATATTAATACCCATAATCCGTTTTCATCATTAAGTGATATTGAGATCCGACTTGAAGCTACAATCAATAAATTTGGTTATCTTACGGATCTGGAAAGTTTTGTGAATAAGTTTGACTCTGATGTGAATGAACTTCCTAATGAAAGCGTCATTGCCTCTTTGGAAAATGCAATAAAAGCTTTACATAATTCTAATGTTGAAAGTCATGACCTAAAAACCATGGTGGAAATGAGCATTTGCTTCAGAGAAAATACTCGTTTGGTCAAGGTGAGAAATGACAGGGATTTGGCAGAGGCCTCATCTACAGGTTTATCTCGCTTGGTGATTTTATTAATTTTTACAGGATTAATCCGTCATTTGTGCGCAGATGAAAGTGTAGCCATTCATTTACCAATTGATGAGTTGGGACAAATTGACCCAAGTAATAGCATAAAATTACTAGAGCTGATGCAACAGCAACAGGTCTACCTGGTGTGTGCTCAACCACAAATGAGTGAAGAAATCGGAAAGTCATTTCAATATAAATATAATATTGATAAAGATAAAGGCATTTCTCAGTTTGTAGTAAAGTCAAAAATTCAACAGAATCCACTACTTGTTGCAGGGAGCTGCGCATAATGAATCATCAATCTTTCGGTGAATGTATAGAACGGTTGCTTCGTGGTGAAATTATTGATACATGGTTGGATAAATCCCTGTATAGCGATTTATGTCAGCCTGATAATCTTCAAGAGATCAATCATTTTTTATCCAGACTGAATCGTAACTGTATTCGCAGCAATGATGGTAATGGGTTTTATTGTGCTTATCTGGATATTGAGTCTCCAGAAATTCGTAAGATTATTCAGCGACAATTTAATGATTTTGTTTCGAGAATTGAACCCATTGTGCAATGGGTACGCTTGTGCCGTACACTGACAAATGGCAGTAAGCCAATTGAATATGGAGATATCATTTCAAAAGGTCAATTGCTTACCAGTGTAGAGCAATCTCATTTAGGCAGTGAGCAACTGAAAAAACTTGCTCAAAAAGTTGCTAAACAATCGACAAGTACCAATGCATCCGATCAATTGCAATATGTACTGAATTATTTGCAGGATGAAAAATACCTGATTCTAGCGGGTCATGATGCTGGAACAACCTATCGAGCCACAGCGAAATGGTCATTATTTTATGAGCAATTGGAATATATCAGTGCCTGTGAACAGATCCCGACGGACAACTTGCATGACACAGCAGGGCAGCTAGTTCAGGATAATTTGATATAGGTATCCAGTATGAATGAAGCCAGAAAAGAACATCCCGCTGCAAAAGCCTGCTCGACCTTAGCTACACATATTGATGTGATTGGGGCCGCGATCAGTAATAATCATGGTGCGATTGAATTTAGCCCTGAACATGAAACAATGATTAAACGGTTGAATAGAGCAGGATTAGGCTATATCGAAACAGATACTGAGGCTTATATCCTGCATAGTACAGTTGTCAGGTTTGTTTCACATTTTGAAAAGAAAGGGCGAATCAAAAATTCCAGTGACGATATTCATGGATGTATTAACCAAATTGAGAGCTGTACTGAGACCTATCAATTTGCTAGACAACGAAGTCTGCCTGAAGCTAGACATTATTTAAGCCAACTCAGTGAATTGGTGGTTGAATTGTCCAGTTTACTGCATGAAAACTGCTTATATTTTTCCAGTATAGTGGCAGATCACTTAGCTGTCATATCCGATCTTGAGTTAAAAATTCATGTGACTGAACAAGCGTTAAAACAACATGGTAAATTACGCGAGACACTTACAATATTAAGTGCGGATTGGCTGGATCAAGTGATGTGTTTAGGTAAAGAGCTTGAACGACTGGTTAAGCGACGTTTGCAACCTGTGGTAAATGCTTGTAATCGTGAGTTATTAAATACAGCCCACCAGATTAAGGAACAGATTACAGCACTTAAAAAAGAACAACTGATCCAGCACCGCAATATATTGATTGATTCAGTTCATCGGTATTTATATGAAAATCAGATTGACATGCAACTGGAGGCAGGTATAAGACCAGATGTGTTTAATAGGGTCACAGCCATACCATTATTAGGTTATGGTAACGTTAATCAATATAGTCAACTCGATATTTTAGGAGAGCTGGGAGCAAAAACAGCAGAAAATCGACATGCCAAATCGAATATTAAACTGGCAGAAGCTCAAACAACCATCAACCAAACAAATGAGGTTGAGATTGTGGAACAAAGTCCATTACAGACGGCCCTAGAATTTTTTTTTGAGGCAGCCTTACAGAGCGATGCTGGTACAGAATGGCGTGGTGTAGATTGTTTCGAGAAATTACATCCAAAGGTTGAGCTAGAATTCTGGTTAATGTCATTGGTTAGCTATCATCATGTGAACCAAAAGACACATGAACACAAAATTACGATGCGCATGGAAGAAACCCAGACACCATATTTTGATGGTAACTTTTTAGTACATGATGTAGTTGTAACTAAATCTAGGAGGATCATGTGAACCAGATCCAGTTAAACGTCATTCGGGATGTGTTAAGGGAAAAGTCCACACAGGTGCGATTAAATAAAACCTGGCAATTACTTCATGAAGAACATGGGATTGGTAAGCGTGTAATTAATGGTCTGTGTTTAAAGGAGCGGGATTATCAGATATTAGAAAATTTGTATAAACAATATCGCAAGGATAATGTATTGGATGAGCTGCCTATAGGAGAGAATCGTCTTGAAGCTGTGAAAGTATATCGTAATGAAAAAAGCACATCAAAACAGGTGTTTGCAGATCAATTGGTATTTGCATCAATTCACCATAACTTACCTCTGAAATCAGTCTGTATGCCAATAGGGTATCCTACTTTCGTTCCAACAATAGATGTTAGTGAATTAGATATTACCGGTATAAAAAGGTTAGTGGTAATTGAAAATGCCACGATGCTAACAACTTTACATGAGTGGTATCAATGTTTACCTGAAGCCTGGCAATTTAGTCTTTTTATTTATCGTGGGCAAGGGCAGAATCAAAGTATTGTTAAAGCTCTTTTAGGCCAATTGAAACAGAATGTCCCTGTGGCAATTTATGCCGACTTTGACCCAAGTGGTTTATCCATAGTAATGGATTACTTAAGAATAAGACCTGTTATGATGATTGTTCCAAAAGAATGGGACCTGCTAGAAAACAATCATCCATGTAATCAAACAGATAAATATTTTGACCAGATTTATAAACTTTCTAATCTCGAAGAAAAGCTTTCTAGAAGTTCATATCTCTTACGTATGTATAAAATTATGCAGAAAGAAAAAATTGCATTGATGCAGGAGAATGTATTGCTGTTAAATGAATTGGAGAGTTTGGAGTTGCAAAATATTAATTAGAAATATCTATTTATAATCAAACATAAGTATTTAAAATTTATAAAAAATATTATATTTATAGTGTATGCTCTTATTCAATAATATTTTCAATTGTTGGTAGGTGCTATTGAGAAAAACACATGAAGAATAAAAAGGAATTACTTATGATTAGACATCGTTATAAAAGGCAACTTATTGAAAAAATCTTGTTTATACTATTTTTTATTAGCGGGCATGCCATTGCTGACTTCAACCTTTTTTTAGTAGTAGGGCTACTAAATAAAGGTTGAGTGTATGTACGAGCTCTTAAATAAAATTAAGAGCAGGGCTTGACGGAATGCCCAATACAGAAGATACTCATAAAATGAGGTTTGAGTACTTTTGTATTAGAACCAAACGGCTTATGTCTGCAAACATAAGCCGTTTTCTTTACATTAAATTAATTTTATATAAATTCTTTTTTCTCCCTTTAAATCATGCTCATAGCTTGATCAATTCACTGTTTTATTCCTAGTTTAACTGCAATTAAATGACTCTTTCCTCTTGATGGTATTCTTGTGTGATTCAAAATCTGATAAACAAGGCTAGGTGGAAAGTTGTTTTCTCGAGACCATTCAGCAATCGAAATGCTAGAATGATTAAATTCATCTCTAACTTGTTGAATAGTTTTTTTCATTAGAAAACTCCAATAACTTTTATAAAATTTATAAGAAGTATATTCACTCTACAATCATTACTTATTTGACACAATGATGATTTTTAGTTAACAACTACAAAAAGTCATAAGATTAATATTTAATAATAAGTAAATATTTTAGTGTCTTATTTTAATTTAAGATGTTTACAACAATAAATAACACATCATTAGGTTTAAGAGCTCTAGAAAATATCTGATTGTAATTAAATGAATTAGTATTTTAAGCAAGTAGCTTAAAGCTTTTAATTCAAGAGGAATTCTTAAAATTTTAATTTAAAAAATATATTTTAAAGCAGGGATTTATTTGAAAATTCTTACAAATATTTACTTACAATTTATCTATATTGAACAATGTTAATATTGTTATTTAAATGGCGTTACATGTGTCGCGAATGGCAACACATGTGTCGTTTGACGATGTAAAAGATGAAGTTATGGTCAAGTGTAAATCATTTAACATAATATATATTATGCGAAATTTAATGCATTTGAAAAATCTACACTACATATCTATTCATATTTACTTCCTAAATGCTTTTGGCGTAACACCAGTCCAATTTTTAAAAGCTCTTGAGAAATGAGAAACGTCTGCATAAGCTAAAGACTCAGATATTTCTTGTATAGATAGTTCATTTTTAATCAGCATGGCTTCTGCATATTGTTTTTTAACTTCAGCAATCAAAGCTTTGAATGTTGTGTCTTCAATTTCCAAGGCTCTAGACTAGCAGATTTACACTTAATTTTACCTAATGAGATTCCACAGCTCAGTTGCTAACTCATTAGGTTCCCTCATA
>NZ_JADKPY010000051.1:0-599 GCF_015351505.1 Acinetobacter sp. SK-43 | reverse complement strand
CAACGCCATTCAGTTTCTTTAAGATGATAATCAAAGTACTCTTTTGATATGCCGTTAAACTTTGCTAGCCTTCTTTTACAAAAGCTCCAAAATGATTCTATTCCATTTATATGGCATTGTCCTCTAGCAAACTCATTTGCTCCGTGATTTACCCTAAAATGCTTTGAATAACCTACATCAACAAGACCATTATAGCCACGCCATCCATCACTATAAATCACACTCTCAAGTGAAACTTTACCAATGATAACATCTTGTAAAGTCTTCATTTTACAGTCAGGTACGATTTCAGTATAGACGCGCCCATTACGTTCGAATATTCCAAATACTGGCTGTTTTAGAGTCCCACGACCACGCTTTAACTTTCCATGAAACCCACGTTGCCTTTTCGCTCCAAAATAGCTTTCATCTACTTCTATTGAACCAACAAACTTAGCTCTTAAATCTGTTTGATGATCATAGAGAGTTTCTCTAAAAAGCATGTACCAATAGTTAATCGTATTACGATTTAAATTGAGTAATAAGGCTGTTTTGGAAGCAGGAATATCAACACAAAAGCATTGAATAATTTTTTTAATCTTGTAGTGACTTAATTTACT
>NZ_JADKPY010000006.1:0-27851 GCF_015351505.1 Acinetobacter sp. SK-43 | reverse complement strand
TGCTGAAAAAGGACCCTCTCTTTTTGAAAGCTTTTGAATACAAAATGGCATCATTTCTTGAACTATATCAATCTTAATATCATTCATTTGGAGCGGCCTCCAATTGATTAGTTAAATTGTTATAAAGCTCTTCATTATCATAGGCCCACATATCAGTAAGGTAATTACCGATTTCCGCTAAATACACAGTGCCAGAATGCACTTTTTCTTGTTTTAAATTATGTTGAATTTGACTGAATAAAGCCCATAATTTTTTCATCTGATCTTGGGTAAGTTCAGCATGGTCTTGAAAATCACTAAGATCTATTTTTGGGATACGGCTAGACATGAATAAACACTCCTAACGAATTGATAGAAGCTTTGCCATTCACGACCAAATGAGGGTGGCAAAGCTGAAAAGGGTTGGTCGACAGGCTCGTTAGGATACCTGCACACGTAAACGTGTCCCTCCCCAGCTTCGCCATAGAGATATGCGAACGCATAGAGATTTTACGCACAAAAAAACCGCACATAGCGGGTTGTACGCTAACGAGTTTATAGCCGACCAAAGCTAATCCAACTGCTTTTTGTTGGACAAAATTAGAATAGCCTTGCTGAAGCTTATTTACAAGGGGGCTGCATAAAAAATATTTTTTCATAGGGCCACCTTATCCACTAACACGATTTATCTTTTGAGAATTATGCCATTCCACTAGATCAGCATAGTCAAAATAAACAGGAGCTTGTCGGGTTTTCCCATACTTGTAAGGTTTGGGGAAGGTGGCGTCATTCAATGTGAGATTGCGAAGCGCATCTCTTTTAATTGCTAGTAACTCACAGGCTTGCTTATATGTAACTCGAAGTGGTTGCATACTTTAACTCCATATTGCTAAATATCATGGAGTAAGTATGTTTTTGTTTTTTATTATTAAAAAGTGAGCAAGTTGTACTTAATTATCATTAAGTTCAACTTGCTACCCATTTTCAGGCCTACCTGATTCCTGTGCGTGTGGATATTTCCTAGCGATATCAATAATCCAATCTCTCAGAGACTTTTTTTCTCCTGGTAATTGTTCTCTGTGGTGCGTCAAATATAAATGCTCATAGATTTTTTGTGTCATTTCCTTAGTTCTTATTTTTTTCTCTGTATCTTGTTGCCACAGATATTCTGCCAATGTACAAGCTGCTAGTTTCGCATCCATCTTAGCCTGACTAACACCTCTTTTAATTTCCCTTTTAGGGTTTTCTTTTTCTAGATAAGTATTTAACTCTTGTTCATTTATAAGAAGCATTGATCTATCTAAAGTAAACACAAAGTCATTGGGATGCTGTTTGATAAAAGCATTAATATCTATAGGAAACGAAGTAGGCGTATCTGTTATTTCATAATTGTATAAAATAAATTTGATATTTTGATAGCCGAATAGTTCTAAAGTCTGATCATCAAAATTTCCTTTCATAATTTTTGGTGAACTCTCAACCCAAGTAAGGTTAACGATCCCTTTTCTACCCTCAATAAGTGCAAGTAAATCATTAGATAATTCAGGTTTTAATACTCTTGTTCCATACTCAGAAATTATTGCCTGATCGTCTCCCACAATTATCATATGACCAACATAATAAAAAACAGGTGTTAATACTTCTTGCATAATTAGACTTGAGAGATTCTTACTGTTGTTAGCTCTCAGCTTTTCTATGGTCTCATCAAGCGTAAGATAGTTTTGCATAATGTCCCCCAATCCTAACCAAGATTTCCAATCAATTTATCAACTTCATCTGCCCACCACTGCATCATCCCTATACGTTCATCAAAGTGAGCTCCCTTATCATAAACGCCTTTCACACCTTTTTTGATATGAGCCAAGCAAGCTTCAACAACTTGTTCTTTGTCACTGAACTTATTATTCAAAGCCGTACTCGCGATATGACGAAAGCCATGAGGATTTTGTCTACCTTTATAACCAAGCCTGTTGAGTGCGGTATTAAATGTATTATCAGATATAGGCTTACTTAGGCTATCTCTACTTGGGAAAAGCAAATTTGATTCAGATCTATAAGTCCTCAATTCTTGAATTAATGTAATGGCTTGATGCGGCAAAGGAACCCCATGGGTTATTTTCTTTTTCATAATCTCAGCGGGTTTAATCCATACCCTCTTTTCAAGATCGAATTGATCCCATGTTGCGTATCTCAGTTCAACTGGTCTAGGAAATAACAAAACAAATAATTCAAGACCAATTGCTAACGGGCGACTTGGATAACAGCGTATTGCATGGATTAGCTCTGGTAATTCTTCAGGCTCAACAAATTTCATATTGCCGCTAACGTTTTTATCCAGATGCTTACTAATTCCTTCTAATGGGTTAAAGTTAATTTTTGCTTGGAACTTCGCCCAATCGTAAGCATTTTTACAATAAGAGGTAAGTTTCTCCACTTGGGTATGAATCCCAAGCTCACGTTGTAAACCTTGAAAGAAATCAAACCATTCCTTGGGCGTTATCTTCGTATAATCACGTTCACCAAACTTTGGTACGATATGCCTATTAATTGATTTCTTTGCTTTATCAAATGTATCAAAGCCCCAATTAGGCTCTTTAGTTGCAAGCCATTCATCCATTAATAGTTTGAATTGCCGGTTACTCTCTTCAATTTTTTTCTGCTTTATCTCATTCTTAGATTTAAGTACTTCACCATTACTTACTATGCTCGAAAGTTCTGAAGCTTTACGCCGTGCAACGGAAGCGCTTACATTTGGATAATTACCTAAGCCTAACCACGACCATTTACCGTTTTCTTTTTTATAACGAAGAAGCCATGATTTGGATCCGTTCTCGCGAACACGAAAGTAAAGATTATCTCCATCCAAAATACGATATTCTTTTACAGCTGGATCTGCTTCTAAATTATCTAAAACGGTTGTAGCTAAGCGCTTACCAATCTTTACCTCTGTTCTTTTCATTATAAATCTCTGTACACCCAGTATGATTATTATAACTGTGTACACAAGTGTGTACAGTAAAAGCTTTGTTATAAGAGATTAAATGCGGCTATAAGAAGTTAAAAAAAAGCCCTGAATCTATATAATTCAGGGCTTTAGAGTTCATGTAACTTCATAAAAAGTTATATGACTTTAATATCTTGGTAGGTATATCCAGACTCGAACTGGAGACCTCTACGATGTCAACGTAATATTTTCATATTAAAATCAACAACTAAAGAATAATTGGTGCTAAATTGGTGCCAATTTTTTATGTAACAATATATTATCATTAATACTTATCGATAATAAAACCAATAAAAACTTTCCTTTATTTTTTAATTGTTATCGGCTTTGTTGCACAAACCTATCTGTAAAGGGTTTTTCAGCGATATAATTTTCAAATGAAGAAGCCTACACACAAAATCTACCGCACAACCAATTGGCCCGCATATAACCGAGCACTTATGAGTCGCGGAAATATTGCCATTTGGTTTGATCCTGCTACGCAATGGTATGCGCCATCAAAAGGCAAACAAGGGCGAAATCAAACCTACTCCGACGCAGCCATCCAATGCTGCTTAATGATTAAATCCTTATTCCGTCTGTCTTTACGTATGGTCACTGGCTTTGTGCAAAGTCTGATTAAACTTTGCGGATTAAATTGGATAGCTCCAGATTACACCACGCTTTGTAGAAGACAAAAGCATATTAATATTGCAATCAATTACCAAAAAAGTAGCGATGGGCTGCATCTACTCATAGACTCTACAGGCATGAAGTTTCTAGGTGAGGGCGAATGGAAACGCAAGAAATATGGACCTGAATATCGTCGCCAATGGCGTAAACTTCATATTGGCATAGATGCTAAAACTCTACAAATACGCGCTATTCAGCTTACAACCAATAATGTCAGTGATTCACAGGTGCTTGGTGATTTACTTAATCAGATTCCACAAGATGAGCAGATTGACTCTGTTTATACCGATGGAGCTTATGACACCAAGCAATGCCGTGAGGTCATTGCAGATCGGCAAGCGCATGCGGTGTTTCCACCTAGAAAAAATGCGAAACCTTGGAAAGATACAAAGAGCAGCTCGCTAGATCGAAATGAATTACTTCGAACAGTTAATCTTGGAAGCAGTGCTTCTCAGGCAGGACACTATGGAAAAAATCAGGCTATCATCGGTGAAGTTTGGTTGAAACTAAGATGCACTGCATTAAATTATTAGGAGATAAACTCAGAGCAAGGCGTTTTGATAGCCAAGTCAATGAGATTCATGCACGTGTAGCAGTCCTCAACAGATTTACGGAATTAGGTCGACCACTTACCCAAATTACGCCTTAAATTTAGCTCAATTAGGGGCGCTTTGCATTTCAAATCTTTGTGCAACAAAGCTGTTTGAATAAAAACTTATCTATGTACCTTCAATTTTAAGCATGGTTTGATCCTATCTTTTCAAATAAATGGCCATGCAATACTCAGTAAAAATAATAGCCCTAATACGGCGCAACTCATTTGCCAAAAACGTAAAGGATCTCGTTCAATGATTGCTGGTGGTTTAGAGTTTAATAATTCTTTGGAAGGATGCATTAGATTATGAATGAGTTCAGACAAGGCCTCAAAACGATGTGTCGGTTCAATACTCAGCGCTTGGCCTAAAATTTTATCTAACCATATAGGTAAATCAGGCCGATATTTCCTGATGGAATGATATTGAACTTTTTTAAGCTGCTTTAAACTGTTACAGCGAGCTAAATCTGTGCCATAAGGTAATTGTTTGGTGAGTAAATAATAGGCCATGACCGCCAAAGAAAATTGGTCTGAATGTACAGATGGCGAATGATCAATAAAATACTCCGGTGCCATAAATGCTAAGGTTCCGAGTGGTCGATTCGCATTTTTAGGATTAATTTCGACCAGGCCTCTTACTGCTGTTGAACCATAATCAATCAGTTTAATTTTCATGGCATTTTCTGCATTTAAAACCATGATATTCTTTGGCCGTATATCCTGATGCAGCATCTCCAGCCGGTGCATTGCATTTAAAGCCAAGGCCGTTTGTTGCAAAATTGGTAAAATATCATCGAGCTTTAAAGGCTTTTCCTGGCGATGCAGCCATTGAGCCAAGGTTTCACCCTGCAAATATTCATAACATTGGAATAAATATTTTTTCTCAGTGTTATGTGGATAACAGTGCATCAGGTTGTCATGTTTCAGACGTTTCGATACCCAATCTTCGAGTTGAAACTGCTCTACGGCATTTTTATCTTGCTGTAAATCTACCCCCAAAGTTTTTATGACCAAAGGCTGCTGCTGAGTATCGTGTGCCAAATACAGGCAACTGCGATGATTTTGGTGCAAAATCTTATCAATCACATAACCTTCAAAAACTTCACCTTTACTGAGCTGTTGTGGAAATACATAATCCTGCTGAATATGAAACTGATTCAGTTCAGGCAACTGTTCTACACGGATCACCTGGAAACTTAAGTTATCATCACTGCCCTGTTCTAAAGCTTTTTCAACTAATCCTTTGGCAAGTTGATTTAAATCTGCATCTATTAAAGTTAAATCTAATAATTGTTGATCTGTGACAAATTCATAGACCCCATCGGTCATTAGTAAAAAAATATCTTTTTCTTTGAGTTCAATATTTCGATAATCAATTTCAATACGATAATCCGCACCTAAGGCTCGACTAAGATAATGCTCTTTGGAAGACAACCAGACACGATGATCATGGGTTAGTAATTCAATTTCATGATCGCGAATGCGGTAAATACGACTATCACCAACATGAAAAACATGGGCTTGTTGCTGTTTTAAAATCAGTGCAGATAAGGTACAGACATACCCTCGGTCTTTATCAAAACGTCCTTGACTTTGTTGAGTCTGTGCATAAAGCCATGAATTGGTCGCGCGGATCACTCGTTCTGCTGAAGTCTGTGTACTCCAGGCATCTGAAGTAGAATAATAGTCAGATAAAAAACTACCAACGGCTGTTTCTGCTGCAAGATGACTGACATTACTGCTACCGATTCCATCCGCTATAACACATGCAATACCTTTCTGTTTCAGCACATGTCCTTCGGGCAGATATACTCCATGGAAATCCTGGTTCTGTTGTTTAACTCCGGCAGTAGAATATTGCCCAATAGTGACTTTTAATGTTTTTTTCATGCTGAAAGCTCAAAAAGGGATCTATATGATCCCTTTATAAAATGATGAATGTTAAAATTCTTTTTTAACACCAGTACGGACATGGGTGGTATAAAGTGCCAGACCTGTTAATGCCAAACCGCCCACCAGATTACCTAAAGCAACCGGCAGTTCATTCCATAGGAAGTAGTCAGCAATCGAGAAGTCACCGCCCATCATCATGGCAAATGGGAACAGGAACATGTTCACGACAGAGTGCTCAAAGCCCATGGCAAAGAACAGCATAATTGGCATCCACATGGCAATAAATTTGCCACTCACCGTAGTAGACATCATCGCGCCAATGACACCTAATGACACCATCCAGTTACACAGCATGCCACGGATAAAAATAGTCATCCAGCCGGCGAATCCGTATTCGGCATAACCTAATGTCCGCTCCTCGCCAATATGCGCAATTTTTACGCCGACAGGGTTTGGATCCGCTGCAAAACCCATGGTATAAACCGCTGCCATGAGCACCGCAACGACTAAACAGCCTGTAAAGTTCCCTACAAACACCAAGCCCCAGTTTTTTAGAATACGTCCCCATGTCACCCCTGGGCGTTTATCTAGCCATGCCAGCGGCGTAAGTACAAACACCCCAGTTAATAGGTCATAGCCCAATAAATACAACATACAAAAACCAACTGGAAACAGGAGCGCACCAATCAATGGTGATCCTGTTTGCACGGCTATGGTAATGGCAAATACCGCTGCCAAGGCCAGAATGGCCCCTGCCATAAAGGCACGAATCAATACATCACGGGTTGCCATATGCAATTTGGATTCACCCGCATCTACTACTTTTTTTGCAAACTCCGCAGGAGCAAGATATGCCATGTTGTCGTCCTCTTTTTCAATATACGGACCTGTTTTTCGAAAAAAAGACGCCTAAGATCATTGAAGACCTTAGGCGCCGTTGCCTTGAATATTAGAACAGGTAATGGTGAATGGCGTCGTTGCCATGTATATCGAAATATAAGCAAAAGCTATGCCACAAATAATTAACAATCACTTAAATATTCATTTTCTATTTAGCATGAACTCTAGAATGCTGTTGGCATGATATCTGCATTATGCGTTCTGCATACATTCATTTGATAATAATTTGGAGAGGATTATGATTACCCATCGTCAACAAGTAACTGACATGATCATTTCAGCGAAAGTTTTAAAGTCAATTAAGTGGTCAGATGTTGCCAAAGAGATTGGTCTTTCTAAAGAATGGGTAACGGCTGCCTGCCTGGGACAAATGGCATTTAATAAACAGCAGGCAGAGAAAATTGGTCAGATTTTTGACCTTAGTGATGAGGCAGTAGCATGGCTGCAAATTGTACCTTACAAAGGCTCTTTACCGACCAGTGTGCCTACGGACCCTTTAATTTACCGCTGGTATGAAGTTGTAAATGTATATGGTTCGACTATTAAAGAGCTGATCCATGAAGAATTCGGTGATGGCATTATGAGCGCAATCGACTTCAGCATGAATATTCAGCGTGAGGAAAACCCGAACGGTGACCGGGTAAATGTCGTATTGTCTGGCAAGTTTTTACCTTATAAAACCTATTAATTAATCGTTTGATAAAGCCATCATATTGATGGCTTTTCATTTCTTCGTAAGGAGATCTTTTATATCACCGTCTTTATCCTTATTTAATTTTGACTATACACAGCTTCTGGGTATAAGAGGAACCGACATCAATATAGTGACAGTTATCAATCTGGGTATGTTTTTTCACAATGGTATGCCCTAAATAGGTTTTGAACTGAACCGTACCGGGTTTGTCGGAGACTTTTTTATTTAAGTTAGGCCACCTGACCTAATGGGTTAATTTTATGATAGTACATTGCTTCAAAATCAAAAGGTGACACATAACCTAGTGCACTATGTACACGCTTTTTATTGAACCAATCTACCCAGCTTAGTGTCGCAAGTTGTACATCCGCTAAACCTTGCCAATCCGCTTTTAAATATTCAATCACCTCTGTTTTGTATAAGCCATTCACCGTTTCAGCCAAAGCATTATCGTATGAATCACCGGTCGTACCGACTGATGCTCGTAAATTTGCTGCTTCTAAACGATTGGTATAACGAATGGAAAGATATTGCACACCTCTGTCACTATGATGAATCACGTTCTTTGGCATGCCTCGATCATGCAATGCTTGCTCCAGTGCATCGAGCACCATATCTGTATTCATCCGTGTCGATACTTTCCATCCAACAATTGCTCGTGAGAAGACATCAATAATAAATGCAGTATAAACCCAGCCTGAATTTGTTTGAATATACGTGAAGTCACCCACCTGAGAAGCATTGCTTCGCAAGGGTTTGGATGATCAGCATTAAAATTACGTTTCACTAAATCATCTGCCCGTTTTTGGTCATCTCGGTTACGGGTGGTTTGTTTATTCTTACCACGCCAAACACCTTGTATACCTAGCTTTTGCATCAATCGAGCAATTGTACAACGTGCAATAACAGAGCCTTCACGTTTCAGTTGTTGCCAGACTTTACGTGCGCCATATCGACCTAAACTTTCCTTCCAAATTCGTTTAATTTGTTCAGCATGATGCTCATCATGTAGATCTCGTTTCGCTCGATGTTCTGGATTTACTGTGAGATCTAGAGTCCGGTAATAGGTTGAAGGTGCGATTGGTAAAATCCTACAAATCGCTTCAACACCATATTGATCTTTATTGTTATGGATAAAATCCACCATTACTTGTGTGGGCGGTCGAGCTCCGCCTGGGCGAAAAAAGCGGCTGCTTTACGTAGAATTTCATTGGCACGCTTTAATTCTTTAATTTCACGTTCCATTTGCTTCATTTTTTCTTGATCAGATATCTGTTGTACTTTAATAGGATTTTGCTGATCTAAATGCTTTTGATGCCAGGCACGAAGTGTTTCAGGAGTACAACCGATCTTAGGCGCAATTGCTGTGATTGCAGCCCAAGTAGAAGGATAATCTTTTTCAGATTCAATCAATAATTGAACCGCTCTTTCTCTGATTTCAGGGGTATATTTTAATTTTGTCATCGGGATAGTCTCTCAGAATATTGACTCTCCGACAAACCCGGTACGGTTCAGCCATATTTAGCACGCCACTTGTAGAAAGTCGCATTACTCATGCCATGTTCACGGCACAGGGTAGTAACAGGCGTGCCAGACTCCGCCTGTTTCAAAATAGACATGATCTGACTGTCAGTAAATTTAGATGTTTTCATGCAGAATCTCCTGCTCTAATCTTAAGAGAAAATTCTACTTTTACTTCCTTTTATTTTTAGGGGGGATTACCTATACCAGTCAACCCATTTTTCAACTGTTTGAGTACAAACTTTCTGAATTAACTGAAGATGTATTTTGCGATTGGCTTGATCACAATGACTTCCGTCCAACAACATCAGCTAAAGCATACAGACTTACACGAGCTTTCCTGAATTGGTGCGAGGAACACGAGGATTATGAAAACTTAGTGCCTCCAAAATCATACAACTCAAAAAAAGTTAAAGATAAGGTCCCTTCCCCAAAAGCCAAGAATGATTGTTTGATGAAACAGCATCTAAAACCATGGTTTGAAGAGGTAAATAAGTTAACTAGTAGAAAAATAGCGATTTTTTGATATGTAGTTTAATCACTGGTTGCAGAAAGAATGAGCTGCTTTCATTAAAATGGACAGATGTCGATTTTCGTTGGAAAACAGCAAAAGTTAGAGATAAAATTGAAGATGAAGGTCGCCTAATTCCTCTGACGGCATATGTTGAAAGCCTATTTTTAGAACTAAGGAAAAATTCTGATTCTAAATTCATATTTAGCAGTAAGGGTGCTAAATGCGGTCATATTGTCAATCCTTACGATAGCTTAGAGAAAATATGTAAAAAACTAAATATTGAACTTACTCCCCATGGATTGAGGAGATCATATAAAACGTTAGCTATTTGGGCAAAAATCAATGAAGGATCTTTAGCACAGATATCAGGTCATAAACCAAGTGCATTAGTTGTAAGGCACTACATCGTACGACCTATGGATATGCTACAAGAAACACTACAAGAATATGAGGATTGGATTTTGCAACAAGTGCGAAATGGCATTAATTGAAATGCCTCGACACGGAATTAGGTCGACCACTTACCTAAGTTACGCCTTAAATTTAGCTCAATTAGGGCGCTTTGCATTTCAAATCTTTGTGCAACAAAGCCGTTTCCAAATCATCATTCCTGTATCAGGACATGCTAAGCAGGTTTTAACGGGAAGTTCACTATTTAAAAATGGAACAGGAAGAAATTCCCATGGTTCAGTATTAGTATTAATTACAAAAGGTTGTTGATTCATTATGGCTATCCTATGTTTTTTAACAATATTGGAGATTTGATGCAGCCGAAAGTTGAGACTATTCAGCTACCTGATAATTAGGCCAATGATGATAATGTTGAGGATATATGCTGTGGTGTAACATTTAATTGTTGAATGAGATGATCAGCAATAAACTCAGCATCTTTAGCAACATCCATAAAACGTCCTGAACCCCATGTGTTTAACCAAGGTAAACCAATAAAGCTTACTTCAGGGTCAACGGTAATACCGCGATCATGTTTTGGATATCCATTTGTCTGGAATATATCTAAATCAATCCAAGAATAGTCTGGTCTAAATCCGATACACCAAATGATCGAAGTGATGTTCTCTTCAACTAAATCAATATGGGTAATTTCCTGTTCTGGCTGCCAAAGTGGCTGATATACAGATGCTGGCTCTTCAGTCACAATATTATTTTTCTCTAGATAGTCATCAATAGAGGCATTAATACGATTGTAAGTTGCATCTGCCATGTCTAGGTTCTGGATTAAATCTGGACGGAAGACAAACTGTCCTTCCTTATAGTCCTCAAATCGTCCAAACAATCGCATACCTTCTAATGCAAATTTACGTAGATCAATATCACGACCACCATCTCGCCCAGTCACATAATGATTAGTGCTGTTACGAACCTCTTCACTATATCGGTGATCTTTGACGGTTGTTTCGTAATAACCCATTTCATAAAGCCACTTCACTACGTCTTTACCACGATAAAAACGCGCACAGCGTGGTGCATCTCCCGTAGAAAGATAAACCTTTTTACCTGCCAAATGTAAATCTTCTGCAATTTGGGCACCTGATTGTCCTGAACCGACAACCAAGACATTACCTTCAGGTAACTGTTCCACATTAAAATATTGTTCTGAATGCATTACCAACACTTGTTCAGGGACTTGATCACTTAGTTTTGGATAAATTGGGGTGTGATAACCACCAGCCGCTACAACTAATTGTTTCGCAGTCGTTGTGCCTAAACTGGTTTCAATTTCAAAGTGTTGAGGTGCAATTTTTGCAACATGCTTAACCTGAACATTCAATAAAACTGGTGGATTCAGTTTTTCAATGAAGTCGTCGAGATATTCAACAATTTCATTTTTTTTCATAAATCCATCAGGGTCATTGCCGTTATATGGATGCTCTGGAAGCAAACATTGCCAATTGGGGGTAACCAAAGTGAAATTATCCCACCGTTTACTGCGCCAGCTATGGGTCAACTCTGATTCTTTTTCTAGAATCACATGATCAATTCCTGCTTTTTGTAAATAATGACTGATACATAACCCTGCCTGGCCACCACCAACAATCACGACATCATAATTTGGTTGTAAATCTTGAATTTGCATATTAAGCATCTTGTTCCCCTTATTCATTGTGCATTTCAGTAATTTCAATTTGGTCTTCGTCTTTTAAGGCGAATAAGTTAGCTTGGCGTTTAATCGTGGATAGGCTGTCCATGGCTGAACTACATGCAAAGCCATAACGTACTCGTACTCGTTCTGATGCAGCAGATAACCCATCTTCAGCCAACTTTAAAAACTGTATTGCTGGATATGAATGTCCTTTAGCTAGATATTCATAAATCACCGTGGATGGAGAGTAATATTGAATCAGCTCGCCATTCGGCCATTTCACGGTAAAATTCACGCTAGGCATATGCTGCCTCCTTCTCTATCGGCTCAATCGGATCCGACTGAGCCTTTAACTTTTTTAAAATTTCAGCATAGTTAAAACCAGTAAATGTTTGCTGATGAAAATCCCAAAATTGAGCATTTTGCTTCTGATCATGCACATAAACTTTTCCACTGGCATTACTTTCACCAATCACTGCACAGCAGATACCCTGACTGTCAAATAATTCAATGATTTCTTCGCATTCGCCTTCATCAGCTGTCAGCAAAAAACCATAACTAGGAAAGATTTGCAGCCACGTCTGCCAGTCCACATTTTGTGGTTTTGGAATTTTTTGAAGGTCTATGTCTGCGCCACTTTGCGTTGCCTCAAGTAGCATGAGCAGGCTGCCTAAAATGCCTGCATTACTAATGTCGCGTGCGGCATATACGATTCCTTGTTGTGCAAGTTGCGGCATTACTGAGAGCTGTGCTTGCAAAATACGTCCCGATACACGTTCAAAGCATTTCCAATAGACAGTGTTAGGATGAAATTGACCTTGTAGATTTAAAGCAATCAAAATCTTTTGCTGTGGTTTAACATGCAAAACCGACAATAATTTCTGTGCTGTTCCTTGAATGGCAACGGATAAAGCAGGCTGATAACTTTCAGCGATATTGCTATGCCCACCAATCAATGCAACATCATAAGCAGTACAAGCATCTTGCATGCCTTGCATTAATAATTGAGCATGCCCAACATTTGTATGCCAAAAGCTATTTACAACAGATAATGCACGACCACCCATTGCTGCAATGTCACTGATATTGGCCATGACTGCAGACCAACCCGCAAAATAAGGATGATTAGCAACAAAACCAGGCAACATCCCTTCACACGCATGTAAAATATATTGTCCTTGGACAGCAACAGCGGCAGTATCATCTCCAGGATAAGCGTATAAAGCTTGCAGAGAATTCACTTTATCCAGATTTGGGATCATTACACTTTTAGCAATCACCTGTTTTGATTGCATAGCTGGAGTTTGTCTCAAATATTCAAGAAGTTGATTGAGTGACATCATCATTCCACCTCTTTTTGCATATAAGCCTGCATGACCACATGCTGTAGCGGATAATGTTCAATTTGAGCTTGCATCATCATATGTGGAATTTCAGCAACCATTAATTCACAGACACTGTTCCAACATAATTTCTGAAAATAACGCTCATTTTGTTGCTGTACAGTCGCTAAGAATGTTTGACATCCTAGATTTTTTGCCGTCGACACTGCTGCATTAATCAGCGCTTTACCAATAGCATGATGATGGCGGTATAATGGCTCTACACATAAACGCCCACCCCACCATGTATTTGCTCCATCCGGGAAGATCCGCACTGCACCTATGACATGATCATGCTCACCAAACATTTGCCCAATCGCAACAATACCTAGAGCTTTAAAGTCATATTCATCACGGTCTTCTTTTAGAATCTTTTGTTCATCGCGAAAAGTTGCCTCTCGCAGGCGATAATATTGACGACGTTCCCAGTCTTCAGTGACCACCTTGATAACAATGTCATCTGTGACAAACTGTTTAAGGTCTTCATTTAATTCTATTAACCATGGATAACCAGAAAGTTGCATACTGTTTCTCCTACTCATAAGCTTTCAGTGAAGAACATGCTCCACATTTGGCACAACCCGCTTGAGTGTCTTCCGAGTTAAGCCCATGTAGACGGAGTTGCTCACCAATTTTTGGATAGAGTGCCTGCATAAAGGCTTGCTCAGGTTTTGAATGATGTTCAAGTGCTGTTCCCTGAATTGGTACAAATGGCACTACAAACGGATAAACGCCCATCTCGGTCAAGTTGGCAGTCATTTCAATGATTTCTTTTTCTGTATCGCCTAGCCCAGCTAAGATATAGGTACTTACTTGCCCCCGACCAAATACCTCAACTGCCGCCTTAAATGCTGCAAAATATGTATTAATTGAAACTTCTGCTTTACCCGGCATAATTTTATGACGTACCCGATCACTCACCGCTTCAAGATGCATACCAATTGACACCGCACCTGCATCTTTTAACTTTTGAAACCATGCAAAATCATCGGGTGGCTCACATTGCACCTGTATAGGTAACTTCACTTCAGCACATATTGCTTTTACACTGTCATATAAAATCTCTGCTCCACGGTCTGGAGTATTAGGTGTGCCAGTGGTAATGACCATTTGCTGTACACCATCGAGTTCCACAGCTGCTTTTGCAACTTCTGCGAGCTGTTCAGGACGTTTCCGAATTAAAGTACGACCACTTTTTAAAGATTGGTCAATCGAACAAAATTGACAAGCCGTAGCTTTATCATTCATACGAATGCAATGTTGTAATACTGTTGTTGCCAAGACATCGTGGCTATGCAAAGTTGCAATTTGCTCATATGGAATACCTTCGTCTGTAGTTAAGTCATAAAACTTTGGACGAGATGGGGCTGTTAATGTTGCTACAGGAATCCGGTTTTTAAATACGATCACTTGGTCAGAATCTGGATCAGCTTTGGCACTGTATGGAGACTCTTGTGCAGCTAGATTCAACACTGGAATCATCATCGTCTGCCCATCTAGGCTGAGTGCCTTATGATCACTTGGCCCTGCACCGCCTTTACGAGATAGACCAAATTCACCATCCCATTTCAGACCGTTACATTGCAAATCAGTCAAAAGTTGTATTGCAGACATACTCACCCCTCTCTATAGAATTGGTTTAATAAGGCTTAAACCTGCTCTTCCGTAAATCTGGAAATCTTTTCAAGATTTGTTAAATCCAAGGATTCGACTTTAAGTTCATGTAGTACCTGTGTCGGACGACGATCAATCAATAAACTTAATAATTCTGGACGGCTATAATGACCAACCGAATCCATCATGCGTTTACGTTTATCAATTAATGAAAAGTCTAAGTCAGCGATACAATAACCTTCACCCTGAGTAACAGGTTCGGCTAGAAATTTCCCTTCAGGCGATACAATAGCAGTGAAGCATCCACCTGAAATTGGACCAATTTCACAACCAGTGTCTTTCATAATTTGTTGTTGTTGCTCAGGATGTAGCCATGCCGTCGCATTAACTACGAAACAACCTGACTCCAAAGCATGGTGCTGAATAGTGGCACTGATCTGATCAGCGAACACCTGTCCGACTAATGAACCAGGGAACATGGCAGCATGAATCTGTTCTCCATCTGCCATTAAGGCAAAACGTGCCAAAGGGTTATAATGCTCCCAGCATGCCAGTGACCCAATACGCCCGACAGCAGAATCAATCGCACGCAACCCACTGCCATCGCCTTGTCCCCACACCATACGTTCATGATAAGTTGGGGTAATTTTTCGACGATGCTGAATAATCGAGCCATCAGCATCAAATAACAGCTGTGCGTTGTAGATTGTTCCACCCGCGCGCTCATTAATCCCAATAGAAACCACCATTTTTGCTTCAGCACAGGCTTGACCAATCGCAAAGGTTGCTTCAGAAGGGACAACCACAGATTCATTGAGAAGCTTTAAATGTTCCTTACCCATTGCAAACGGTGGTTGTACAAAAGAAAAGTAAGGGTAATAAGGCACTACCGTTTCAGGAAAAACAGCAAACTGTACGCCTTGTTTACCTAGCTCTAAAATCGTATTACAGATTTTTTGTACGGTTTCCTTTTGGCTATAAAGCACTGGACTACACTGTACTGCTGCTGCTTTTACAATCTGATTCATGTCTTATTCCCCTTTCTTAAATCTTTAAACAGTCCAAGTATCAATGATCAGTGCATTGTCACGACGCATCAGTAATTTCAAGTCCATTACATCTAAAGGATTGATTGGACGAATCCCTGGCATTAATGCTTTTTCGGTTTGACCATATAGCGCTTGTAATGCGAATCGGCAGGCATAAACTTCACCACCTTCTTCCATAAAGGCTTTAAGCTGATTATTGACCGCCAAATGTCCAGGAAAAGCTTCAGCACCTAAAGTTGGGAAACCACGTTGTACCCCCAACTGAACACCTGGACCGTAGAGCAAAATTTTGGTTTCAAAACCTTTGCGTAATAATCGTTTTGCTTGTAAGACATTAACCAAGCCAATAGAACCTTCAAAGGCAACGGTGTGGAAAGTCACCAATGCTTTTTCACCCGGCTGAGCTTTTACATCCTCAAATACTTTTTCTTCATAATCGACAAGAAAATCACCATCTTTGTATTGTTCAATATCTACTTTAGGCATAGCCGTTCCTCATATCTACGGTTTCGATTCAACCAACTGTTTTGGTCTATCCGTGTTATTGCGAGAGCTGTGCCAAGATCTATTTTCTGGTAGGAATTAATTTTTATGTCATTGAAATATAATAATTAATATTTTCAAAACTGCTCTTTTAGATGATAAATATAGTGCTGGAAGGTTATGATTTTTCGTAGTATTATGAAATTTCATAACCTATTCTATGAAATTTCGTAGCATGAATAATACCGACTTCATTTCCGATTGGGTTACTACTGAGAATTCAATTCGTCCACTTGCATTTGAACACACCTCTCAAGCCTTACTCGTTTTAGACCCACATCAAAATCAGTTTATTGATGTAAATATTAGTGCTACGAAATTACTCCGCTATGAACGCCATGAGCTGATTCAAAAAACTATCACCTCTATTTTTGGTCATTTTAGTCAACTCCCAGACTTAGTGGCATTTACAGAAGAAACACTAGCTAAAGGCTATGCATGGAATAATGAGCTATATGCTTTTGATAAAAATGGAGAAAAAATTCAATTCGATGTCAGCTCTGTTTCAATCCCATATAAGAATAAGACTCTGCTCATTTGGTCCTTAGTCGATGTCAAAGACTTAGAGCTACGTCAACTGAATAAAAATGCAGATAAAGTCATTCGTGCAGGGCTTAAAGAATGGCAAGCTCTACAAGAACTTTTTATTGATTCTGACACTGGCAAGCATTTGCTGCTAAGCTCAGTAGGTGATGGAATTTATAGTATCGATAAACAAGGATTATGTACCTTTATAAATCCCGTTGGCGCGAGAATGCTAGGATTAAAACCAGAAGATGTGCTTAGTAAAAATATCCATAAAATACACCACCATACTCATGAGAATGGTACGCACTATCCTGTCGAGGAATGCCCAATCTACGCAGCTGTACACGATGGTGTAGTACATGAAGGAATACAAGAGATTTTCTGGCGACGTGATGGCAGTTTTTTTCCTGTGGAATTTACAAGTACACCAATCATCCGTGAAAGCGAGATCATTGGTGCAGTTGTAGTCTTTAGAGATATCAGCGAACGCTTAAATACAGAAAAACAACTCACCCATGCTCTTAACGAACTACAAGACTTAAAAAGTCGACTAGAACAACAAAATGAATATTTACAGGAAGAGATACTACAAGAGAATCAATATCATGAAATTGTGGGAAATAGTGCCTCAATTTTACAAATCATTGAAAAAATTAAAGTAGTTGCTTCTACTGATGCCAATGTCATGATTTATGGCGAATCTGGTACAGGAAAGGAACTGATTGCACGTGCAATCCATCAATCTAGTCATCGTAAACAACAACCTCTTATACGTGTTAACTGTGCAGCCATCCCCTCAGAACTATTTGAAAGTGAATTTTTCGGGCATGTTAAAGGCGCATTTACGGGAGCAGTGCGTGATCGAGCGGGGCGATTTGAACTTGCAGATCAAGGAACATTGTTTCTAGATGAAATTGGTGAAATCCCACTAGAATTACAAAGTAAATTATTAAGAGTATTACAAGAAGGAACATTTGAACGAATTGGTGAAGAAAAAACTCGCCACGTTGATGTCAGGATTATTGCAGCGACTAATCGTAATCTCAGAGAAGAAGTTAAGCTCAAAAATTTCCGTGAAGACTTATACTTCCGCTTGAATGTATTCCCGATTCACTCACCCGCCTTACGAGATAGAAAAGAAGATATTCCTCTATTAGTTTCACACTTTACCAAGCTGATCAGTGAAAATCGTAAAGTGCCTTATTTACCTTTTTCACAAAAACACATCCTCGAACTGCAACACTATGACTGGCCGGGTAATATTCGAGAATTACAAAATGTGTTGGAGCGAGCATTGATTACTGCCAAACATGGCGCTGTTTCATTTAAATATTTACTGGAACAAGAATCCTCTCAGACTATGCAGCACAATCACGCTACAGCAATTGAGCAAGTCCTATCGATACAACAGCTTAAACAGTTAGAAACTGAAAATCTTCAACTGGCAATCAAACAATGTGAAGGTAAAATTTTTGGTGATGAGGGTGCAGCTAAGCTTTTAGGGATTAATCCAACGACACTGATTTCAAAATTAAAAAAATTAGGTATTAAATATTAATGGATATTCAATACCTTACCAACAAATGAATAATCACATTGGGATAAAGCAATGGAAATCAATAGAATTGGTGATATTTCTGCTTTTGTAGCTTCAGTCAGATATGGCAGTTATACTCTTGCAGCGAAACATTTAGGTTTATCACGATCTGCTATTGGTAAAAGTATTGTTCGTTTAGAAGAACAAATGAAAGTGCGACTATTAAATCGAACGACACGAAGCTTAAGCTTGACTGATGAGGGGCAAATTCTCTTTGATTATTGCCAGCAGATTTTAGAAGGTTTAGAAGGTTTAGAAGAAGTTGATCATGTAATGGCTTCACGTCGCCTTGAACCGATTGGTACTTTAAAAATTACAGCTCCTCACTCACTTGGAAATCGATATATTTTACCCATTTTAGACACCTTTCTAAAAAAATGGCCTGGATTAAAAGCAGACATTTCTTTTACAGATCGCTTTGTTGACATCATTGAAGAAGGCTTTGACATAGGTATTCGTGTTGGTGAACCCAAGGATGATTCTCGACTTTTAACACGGACCATCGCATGGCAAAAAATGCAGACATGTGCATCACCACAATATATTAAATTACATGGTTCCCCCCAAACTCCAGAAGATTTAGCAAAATTTGATACAATTTTTCTAAATGGTAGCAACAATCGTAGAAGCTGGAAATTCAAGACAGACTCGGGGATCTATGTTTTTGAAGGTCCTGAGAAGATGAAAATCGATAGTTCAGATGCTATCTTGGCATCTGCAGTTTCAGGGTTTGGTATCATACAACTACCCACCTATATCACACAAGAAAGTATTGATCAGCTCCAACTTATTCCTCTTCTTGAAAAATATACAGTTGAACCCGAGCCTATTCGCATTATTTATCCAAGCAAAAAACATTTGTCTCCAAGAATCAGAATGTTTATCGATTACCTCGTTGAACAATGGACTGTATTGCCTCCTTGGGAAAGAATAGACTCAGGCACTAAAACTTGAGTCTACAAAAAAATTTTGATTAATTAGGGCTTTGTTGCACAAAGATTTCATAACTATATGATTTTAAAAGTTTTGATTATTTCTTGATCCAAAATTAAATTTATTTAAATCAGATGCTTACATATTTATGCAACAAAGCCAGTCAGGAATATTCCTTTCCGTATAATAAACATTCCACATCTCTCTCTCCTTTAATATGCTTA
The DNA here is from genome assembly GCF_015351505.1 of Acinetobacter sp. SK-43. Classification (NCBI taxonomy): domain Bacteria; kingdom Pseudomonadati; phylum Pseudomonadota; class Gammaproteobacteria; order Moraxellales; family Moraxellaceae; genus Acinetobacter; species Acinetobacter sp. SK-43. Next base: position 8,108 of record NZ_JADKPY010000006.1, on the reverse strand, counting down.
CGCACTCAGAATTTTTTATTTTGTCGAAAGCATAACTACTATCATGCACTCCCAACGAAGACAAATATTGAATTAACTTACCTCTTGTCATTACGAATTTCCTTTAAATATGGATTATTAGGATCTAAAAGTTCCTGAACAGATTTTGGCAACTTATACTGAGTTCCTTGGCCAGGTTGTCCAAACCATGGTAAGATTTTTGATTCAGCTGTAGGAGTAATAGGCTTTATAACTTCATATTGCCTATAAGGTTTATTTAATGAGCTAAAAGGTAATGCACGTTTTTCAATTCACATGGATTTATTCATTTTTCTTGCTTCATCAGCTACCCTATAAAAAATTTCTGAAGCTATATCATCTAAAGGTTCAATTTCCCTTACTGTCTGTACCCCAATAATAATTTCAGATATTCGACTTTTATCAATATCCATATTTTTTTCAAAACTTATTAAATATTCAATTTGGTTATAAATAGATTTCAACACAATTAAATCTGGATATAAACCTATTAGATTCTCGCATTTTTCTAGTGCAATATAAAATAGTTCTAGCCGTTTATTCATTAATCACTTCACCTGTTTTAAATTTTCTTTGTTTGGAACAAAATACTGTGTACCACCACCTTTTGCTGGATAAGGTTTATTCGGATCAGTCCATGTATCAACAATTTCTTTAGCTTTTGATTTAAGCACCTCTGTTTCCTTTACTGGAGCAAAAGTAATTGGCACTCTTCCTGCTGGGTTAATTCCTAAATGGTTTGCTGGAGTACCAACTGGTGCAAAATAATTGCCAATTCTACCATCTTTAATATGTTGCACATATTTTTCATCTATTTTCAATATCGAATAAAAGCGTTAGTAAGTTCAACATCATTTTTAATTGGTTTAATATTCACTGATATTTCCTCATTCTTATAGTGTCCTCCAATTCCCAATACCTAGAAACAGGAGGATAGACATCAATATAGCTATTCTAATTTACGAGTATTATTTCAGCTTTGAATAAAACTTATTCTTACTATCATACTGATAAGGTACAATTTTATTTACTTTAACCATCTGACTATTGTCGTTCAAATCCGTTCCCTGATATTGAATCTGGAATGGATAAAATGGTTGTCCATTTTTGTTAACTTTGATTGCTGAAGAATAGCCGTACTCTGGTTGTTCTGAAACTTTTCCTTCTTCGAACATTTGTTCAACAATATAGTCGTCTTCATTTAACAGAAGAAGTGACCACACGCTTTCCCCATAACCATTGCCGTAATAACCATCAATGGTATAGCTTCCTAGTGTATTGTTTCCAAAAGCTTGTAAGTTCTTTTTAAATTCTTGAGCATTCCATGAGGTTCGACCATATCCCTCTATACTTTCAATTCCCCCTTGGGCTGTTTTTGAAATCATTTGGAATTGTCCATTGTCCAATTTTTTAAAGAGATATAATTCCAAAGTGCCTCGTGTAGCATGTGAAGTTTCTATCCTCCCTTCGATTGCTAAAGTCACTTCCACAGGGACTAAATAACGGGCTTCCCCCTGCATATTCTGGTAAGTAATAATAGGCGCGATACTGATTACAGCATCAGTGAGATCATCCAAGTCGCTAGGCTTATTAACATAGTAGTATTTGCCACTTCCCCAGTAATCATCTTTTCCTCTTTCTCTGGATGATGTCACTTTATAAAAACTTCGAGCAACGGTATCTGTACTTAGGTTAGGGAGTACAACTTGCTTAAAGTTCTTAGGTTCAAGCTTGGATGTATCATAGTATTTAATGGCTGTTGTAGCTGTTTGTACTGATGTCGTTTGAACAGCATTGAGCTGCTGTGCTTTATTAGCCTGCAATACATTGTATAACTTGACCGCTTCAGGTTGTCCCTGCCGTGCAGCACTTTGCAACAAGGTAACGCCCTTTTTTGCATCCTGTGGTACACCATCCCCATTAAGATACATGACTGCTAATGCGTACTGTGAAGGAGCAAAACCATTCACTGCTGCCTTGGAAAACCATTCAGCCGCTTTTTTATGATCTACAGGTACACCTTTCTTTCCTAAGTAGTAAAGCATTCCCATATTATGGTGACTTTGATTATTATCTCCTTTGGTCACGACTTGTGACAGTACATAGTTCAGTCCTGCCGACAGGTTCACTTTCTTGGTTTCAGCAGATACTGTTGAACTGGTCATTACCATACTGTTAGCGACAGCAAGATGGAGTATTAATTTTTTCATCTGATTCTTATCCTTATTAATCATTCACATTAAACCAGTAGGAATATTCTTTAGGCTGACCATTCACCAAGACATTGCTGAGTTTGACGTCGTAGATCACATTCAGTTTCAAATCGTCGAAGTTAAATTGGATATGGTTAGGAACTCCGATATTTTCATAGCGTATATTGCTGATCTTCTGTTTAGCTCCACTACTTCGTTCAGTGACAACAACAGTGGCTTTGGCGTAATCCACATTTCGATTGGCAAAGAAATTCTTTTGATCGGTTAAAACTGAAATCGAGAGAATTGAACCCGCCATATAATATTTGGCTGGATAGTTGTGGTAGGGATAGGCAATCACACCGAGTGGTGCAGTGGTTGGATTGTCGAAGGGATAAACCACTTTGTAGGACGTACCGACCACATAAGGGAATCGGGTATCTTTAAATGATGGCGCATTAACTGAACCATACGCCGATTTTTGTAAGAAAGGATTAAGCATCCAGAGGCGATGCCCCACATCTCCTGCAAACAGATTTAATTTGTCATGCACCATATTTGTAATGCTTTCGGCAGGTGAATAGTCATATTTATTCTGTCTTACCCCCATTTCCAAACTACTGGTTTTTGCACCCACTGCACCAATATCTGAATAGCAGTTTGTGGTCGCTTCAGGGTAATGAGTCAAGATGTTGTTTGCCGCAAGAATCAGGGCAGTCTGCATCATCTCATCTTCATGGGCATAATCGTATGTAATACTTGGCAACCCATGCAAGGCACGAACCGTATTGAGCTCATGTAAAAACTCATTTCTAAACTTTGCTCTGAGCTTACCTGCATAACAGTTATTGATATCGGGTGCATCACCCATAGATGAAGCTTTAAACACATCAAAGCTGATGGTTTTACTCTCTGCTGCCAGTGTTTTAGCATCCCCCTCTTGAGTAAGTTTAAGGGTACATAACCCTGCACCAATCCCTTTGAGTTCCCCCTGACTATAGGTACAGGTTGATGAAGAAAGGCTGCTAATCGTGACAGGTAGTTTGGCACTGGATTCCGTATCCAGTGAATACACACTCTCCGTCAGGATATATTTGATTTTTAGTGGGGTAATGGTTTGCTTGAGCTTATTCACGCACACATTATTTTCTAGATATTGCTCAGCCGCACAACTCACATTGACGGTCATGCTGCTATTCAGTGCTAGAACTTTTGCCGTCCCTGCCTGTGTCAATACCAGATTACACTGACCGACTTTATGCGCTTTAAGTTCACCGCCACTTACACTACAGATGTTGGGTGTGTTACTGCTAAACGTTACTACTAGACCTTGATCTGTTTGCAGCGATAATGGATAGCGTTGACCTTGAATCAGCGTACTGAATGGTAGTGACTGAATATTCTGCACTACCTTGTTTTTACATACACCCTCTTCCAGATATTGGCTTTCAACACAGGTCACGGGCTTAGGGATTGGATTGCCATTATCTGGATTATCCGTTCCACCGCCATTGGATGAACTTGAATCTCCACCCGAACCACTACCACACCCGACCATTGCTGTACTGATTGCCATCATTAGAACTGATGGCATGAACGATTTTGAAATCATCATGATTGACTGCCTTAAATTTTTATATTGTTGTTATTGATAATGATCAGCCGATAATAATTGACGGATTTCACTGGCCATTTGTGGACTACGCCAAGGAAATAGGACTTTTAGGCTGTAATTCGGTTTGAATGGATCTCGTGTACCAATATTGACTTGAAACTCTCGTTTCATCGGTGTGCGATGGACCTGTTGATTGACATGTGTTCCCATCATTGGATTGCTGATCACAGTGGTCGTGGTTCTAAAGTTATCTTCGACTAAGTTGTAGTGTCCAACGGAAGTGATGTAATCAAAGGGATATTTGACGAGGCGTTGATCAGACTGATCAAACAGAATAATGGTTTTATCTTGGCTGTTGATCCAAACACCACGGTTTTGGTAGTTAAAGCTTTCTCCTTGACGTTTCAGTTGTTCAGTCATCCCGTCAAAGTAGGTATTTCCATATTCATAAAGGTAGTAAAGGATCACAAACCAGAACAGGTCAAAGCCAAAGAAGATGTAACCGAAAGCACCAAAGGAGAAGATTTTGGCAACGATGAGAAAGATCACGATGGGTAAGACCACACATTTTATAAAGAGCTTAGATTTTTGTGGACGGTGTTCAATGGGTATGATTTTGGGTTTGCTTAATTCAGTCATGGTTGTTTCCCGCATGTTCAATGCAATGCACAATCACCAGCAGATATAAAAAGGTTTATTTTTTATAGGCGTGATTTAGCCGTCCACCGTTGGATTGTTCTTGTAAAAATGTTGTTTGAATAACAGACGAATAATAAAAAATTAGCCGTATCGCCCCCGTTGCAAAGCACAACAAGGTTGAACATGGGGTGAAACACAAATTAGAAAAGATTGGTACAGCATGAGAAGCTCCTTGTGTTAAGAAGTTCTACCAATTACTGCTAAATAATGGTGGCAGAACGAGAGCGGGTTAGCAGACTGGAACACAAGAATCCAGCACGTCCGAAGACGTCCCCCTCCCGTTCCACCGCAGAGGGGCACGAGGGGATAAACACTAAAAGACAAGTCCTTTAATGCTCTTGTGTTGGACGGTCTGCTAAAACCGACTGGCAATGTAGGCCAGCGAGCTCATATTAATTTTATCCAGCGCTTTAGTCAATTTTACAAAGCACTAAAATCTAGACAATTAGATTCGCCAAATGTAATCGCATTAAATCTTTGATTTTTCCCATAAGGTCAAATTCGTCCAATCGATAGGCTCATTTTGCTTTGATGGATGAGGCTAAAATGGACTGTTGTTCTCTATTAAAATAAAACAATAAAATAAAGAATTAAATCAGGCTCAGTTCAGCTTTTACATTCAACGCATTGAGATGAATCAATGCCTAATGAGCTGTTAATAAGAAGAATGTATTGGCTCAGGCTGATTTAAAGCGATCAAACTGAAGCTCACGCACCTTCAGAAATAGCCTATTAAATGGGATAGAATAAATAATCAGCAAAGCTCAGCGGGTCGATTAAATGAACTCAGCCAGTACAACAATGGTTTTAGCAGAAGCCATATTGAAAACTGCGGATTTACTCGGTCTTAGTAATACTCAACTGGCTGCTGTGATAGGTCGCGATCTCGCTTCGATGAAGCAAATCGAATTCTCAGCTGTATTAGAACCCGCATCTGCACAAGGTGAAACTGGATTATTACTGATTCGCCTTTATCAAAGCTTATCAGCACTCACGGGCGATGATTCTGAATGGATTGATTATTTTATGAATGCATTCAATACCGCAACCGATGGTGTCCCGATTCAGCAAATTCAAACTAGAAAAGGCTTAGAGAAAGTCTTAACAGTTGTTGAAGCCCTAAACAATCGATGATTTATTTAAATCATTCTTTTAGCGAATCAGCTTCAATTTGCTTGATTAGAAATTCTGATCATCATTAGCATCACTTCCGTTAAAAACACAGCAAAGATTAAAATTTGTGCTCAACAAACCACCACAAACATGATTCACAATCAAATTCCTAGCCGTCAGAAATTTAAAATATCTTCAGGTTAATCAATACATTAGATCTCTTGCGAAAGTAAAAACCACCTCAATCTAAGTTTCATGAGATATCAGAACTTAAATCGTTTTTCAGATTCTGAATTTAAACGCTTGGTTGGCGTACCTCGACCAGTTTTTACCGAAATGGTAGATGTTTTAGAAAAAGCAGAATCACTCAAAAAGAAATCAGGTCGTCCTCATACTTTAGCTATAGAGGATCAGTTGTTATTAACGCTCAATTACTTACGTAACTACAGTACTCAACTGGAATTGGCGGCACACTACCATATCGCTGAAAGTAATGTGAATCGAACCATTAAAAAGGTTGAAGATGCATTGATGAAATCAAGATGTTTTACTCTGCCAAAACGAAGCATTACCACAGCAGACGAACACTTTAACTGGGTCATTATCGATGCGACAGAATGTTCAATAGAACGCCCGAAAAAAAAATCAGAGTAAGTTCTACAGTGGTAAAAAGAAGAAACATACGCTAAAAGCACAAGTGATCTATCATCCGAAGAGCAAACAAATCATAGGGCTAGATATATCGAATGGCAGTCAGCATGACATTAAACTGGCAAGAAAAACGGTTAAGAAATTCAAACATTGTGAATATGTTATGACCGATTTAGGGTACTACGGATTAGAGCAAGATGGCTTTAAATTATTGATGCCAATAAAGAAAAAGAAGAATATACCCTTATTTGATGTTGAGAAAAAGTACAATAAAATGATTGGAAAAATACGAGTTGTGATCGAACACATCAATAGTCAATTGAAGACATTTAGAATATTAAGTGAACGCTATCGAAATAGACGGAAAAGATTCGGTTTACGCATTAACTTAATCGCTGCACTGGTAAACCGGATAAATTTTCAATAATGACTTTCGCAAGAGATCTATTATTTAATGTTAAAATATGTAAAAAGATCCAATTACATCGTTGACAGCTCAAGCGATACCCAGTTAAGCTAATTGAACACAGCAAAATCTGTGTACAGGCGTGAGAACCTGTTATATTCTACAAGCGCAAAACAATGTCGCTTATGCGGCTATTTTTTTGTCTACTGTTTAGCAGTCGTTATGGCAGCTTGACAGGGCAGCTTTATGCTGGCCGTACCTTGTAGAACGGTATTCTCACCCCTGTTTTGCTGCCACCATTACCGTGAGAAGTAATGGGGGTAAGTATTAAACTTATCTACAAGGAAACGACTATGAACGCAATTCTTCATGGTGCAAATACGTGCACATCTAAACAACAAGCCTCGCAACTGATTGTTGAACTGGGCAAATCAATTTCAAATCCTCAACGTCAAACACTTGCCAATCTTTATATTGCTGTTGACACTGCAAACTCCCTGCTCAACGAACTTGAACAAGCCCATGAAATCATTCGTCAATGCATGCATGAAATGACTGATGAGCAAATTCTTAAAGTCGCAAAGCTCAATCAAAATAACAATTTATCGTCGCTCTGGGCATTTCGTACACATCAACGTCACAAGATGATTGAACGTGCACAACGTGTGCTACGTGGGGCGAATCATGTCCAAGACCAATAAGAATAATCATCTTCTCGTATCTGGAGACTATCCTCTCATTGCTTCGCCAACGCTTGCAAAAGCGTTTGGCGTGGCTGCCGCCAATTTTTTACAGAAGTTGCATTACTTTTTAGAAAATAACGAAGGAAAAACCTTTAATGGAAAAAAATATTGGTTCCATAGTTATGAACAGTGGCAAAGCACGCTTGGCGTGTACAGCATCTCAACAATCAAACGAATTGTTGCAAAGTTAAAGCGAGCTGGGATTCTTGTGATTGAAAAGTTAGCACAAAATAAATGGCTGTGTCTTTGTACATTAATGTCTTAAACTAGCAAAGTGTAAAATCAACAACTTACATCAAATCTAATTAAATAAATCTACATTACAGTTCTAAACTCAATGAATTTTTCAGTTTAGAAAAATAGCAGTTTTTACAATATAGTTGTAAACCTAGCTTTTCCAAATTGGTAAAACTTCTTGATTAGGTGTCTTGAAAAACATACCAAAATTCCAAGTTCCTTTAATTTGTCGCCAACAACAATAAGTTAAGAAATCTTCACTACGTTGACCAATTATCCAATTACCCCAACCAACCTCTAAGACATCATCGGAGAAGCTACCAAATGCAACACCTATTGCTAAATCGCCCCAGTGTGCTAGTTCAGGGTGTGATTCACGTAGTTGAGCAATATCTTTTCTGTCTTGTTCACTCCATTCGCCATGATCTGAACCA
>NZ_JADKPY010000050.1:0-52630 GCF_015351505.1 Acinetobacter sp. SK-43 | reverse complement strand
TTTTTCTATCATGATTCTAGACTAACATAATCATTTTGCTAGTCTAGAGCCTTTCCAAATAACGCTGCAACGTTCTTGAAGACATATTTAACTGCTTGGCAACCTCAGATAAGTTCAATTGACCAATATTCTTTTGGATCAGACTTATTTTTATTAGCTCAATGATCTGCGATCGTATAATTGACTTTGTTTGTCTGCTTTTTATGTGTTTATCTGTATCACGAATACACTGTTTCTTTGCAAGTTTAAAAACAATCTCATCAGCAGTCTCTAAATGTATATTCAGTAACTCTCTGTCAAAGCAAACAGTATCCGTTACTTGCTCAAATTTATAAGCAAAATTATTATCGATAAATAATTGTTTTTGCTTAAGAAAAATAAAAATATCTGATTCGGTTTTTATCAACTTACTTATGATATTCGCAAAACTTGCTACAAGAAATGCTATAAATTTATTTGTGCTCTCAGATTCACCTAGCATATGAGTAAGATATAAAAATGCTTTTTCACCTTCAATTTCCAATCTCAGCTTGAATACACCACAGTATAGACCAATAAATTCTTCTAACACTCTCAATGCCTGATCAAGATTTTTTGAGGACATTGCAGCAATACCAACATTTCCATAATGAGATACTTTCATTTGGTTTGCCATAAGGATTGGAAATGCAGCATTACCAGTTAAACGGACTGATTTCTCAAGTAATTGAATAAAAACCTTCGAATCAACATACCAATACGTTTTTTGCAAATCTTCAAGTGTAATATGTTTGTCAGCAAGAACTTCCTCTGATGAAATCCCCCATTCTTCTATAGTTTCAATCAATAGATTTACATATGTACCTGGTAACCTAGAAAGTAGCATTGACACTCCATTAATCATTTACATTGGCGTGAAATGGTAAATATTGTCGGGTCATGAACTATGACAGCTTTTTTATTTACGGCATAGTAAAAAGACAAAATTCCTCATCAAGGCCAATATTAAATGAATATTTTGATTGTTCATGCACATCCTGAACCCAAGTCCTTCACATCATCTTTAAAAAATACTGCTAAAGAAAATCTTGAAAAACAAGGATATTATGTAGAAATCTCTGATTTATATGAGATGAATTTCAATCCAGTTGCATCACAATTAGATTTTGAATCACTCAACCAAACTGATTACTTTAATTATGCACTTGAACAACGTCATGCACAGAAGAATCAAACACTTGCGCAAGATATTCAGATAGAAATCGATAAAGTTAAACGTGCAGATCTGGTTATATTCAGCTTTCCACTATATTGGACTTCTGCTCCTGCAATCTTAAAAGGATGGATTGATCGAGTATTTGTTTCTGGTCTCTTTTATGGTGGAAAACGCTTTTACAATCATGGCGGAATGACTGGAAAAAAAGCGATGCTGTGTCTGACTCTGGGTGGTCGCGAGCATATGTTTGGTGATAAATCAATTCACGGCTATATTGAGACTTACCTATCTTCAATCCAACGAGGAAGTTTGGCTTATGTAGGTTTTGAGGTGCTTCCGCCATTTATTGCTTATCATGTTCCTTATATTAAAGATGAAGATAGAATGAATATCATTGAAAATTTTGAAGATTATTTAAACAATATAGATCAATTTACGCCTTTAGAGTTTCCAAAATTAGAAAACTTTGATGAGAAACTTTATCCGCTTTAACAAAATCAAAATTATAAAAAAACAGTCACACTTTTATAAAAATGTGACTGTTTCAATCATTAGAACTTAGTTTTTATGTTGAATCTTATAGCACTCATCCAAAGCTAACTCATAATAAGCCAAACCATCTTGAGCTGCCTGAAAAGCTTTTTTCTGTAAAACAGGATCTTTATCACATAATCTTTTGATTAATTCCATCGCTTCATATGGATGTAAATCATCATAATGCGCATGAGCTCTCAACCAAGCCAATGATCGTTTATTGATATTGACTTCAGGATGTGAAGTATAAGTTTGAATCCCTTTGTAGACTTGGATTGTCCAATCACCTGTCGCCCACTCAATGGCTAAATTTGTTGCAGCAATACTTTCAGCCAAGCCACCTCTAAAATTTACATCCCACAAATAATGATTCACAGCATTCATCGCCGCAGGAGGCCTAACGTTATTTAACATCTCAACAGTCAAACCGAATCCACCTGCCCAATCTTGATACCAATTTAAATGTCTTTCTTCAACTTTGATATTTTGGATTAACCAGTCTCGGGTTTCGGTTACACCATCTAGAGCAAAGTTAGTCGCTTTAGCTAATGCACCTGCCATGTATGACGGAAAATGAGCAACCAATGGATAAAAATTTAATAATGCAGAACGGAAACACTCTAGGCTTAAATCCCCATTTGCCATGTCCACAAATAATGGATGTTTACTCACTCTTTCTTTAGCAGGTACAAGCTCATCCCAGAACTTTTGCGCCCAATCAGAATGAGGCGTGATTTCTAATTTTGTGCTGTATTGATTCATAGCAGTCATTGCGATGCATCCTATTTCGTATGACTTAATTCAATCACTCTGTATGTGAATGATGCTTTTTTCTAAATTGTATCTTATTGCTCCAAATATACAATCATTCTTGGTAAATTTGTAACAGTTTTTAAGGGTTTGATATTTTATTCGTCTGAATCATTATATTATTTAATAGATTTTAATAAATTCGATTAATGGATGATGCGTGGGGACTAATTAAAGTTGAATTTTGTACTAATTATTTTTTTATTATCGAATAAAAATTTTTAATTTAATTCCATGCAACATAGTTTTTTAAATAATCCCTATTTTACATGTATAAAAATATTTGGGAGTGGTGAGAGATAAGATGAAGTTGAAGGCTTCCAATATTTTGGGACAAGAACAAATCGACTTGTGAATTTCTCGCGGGCTAAATTTAGTTTGGTTTCCTAAAGAATTAGAATCGATCTACAAAGATCAGTATAGAAATGAAGCAGCTTATGAGTTTCGTTATAGAGCTCCTATTATTTTAGGATTATATGCATTTCTAAGCTTTGGTATCTATCAAGTTCTTCCTTCAGGCATGCGTTTTGAATGGTTTGCTTATTATGGCTGGGTCGGCATTATCATTATGTTTGCTTGGCTACTTTCTTTTGTGCCAAATCTTAATAAATGGTTTGATCATTACGTTTGTTTGGGTTCAATGGGTGCCGTTGCAATCACATTTACCCTCATTAACGTACTTGAGCAAGGTCAAAATAACGTTTTATTCCACGCAGCAATGATGTATGCCGTTGTAATTATTTATGGCTTCGTTGGAATGCGTTTTTACACAGCCATTATTGCTGGCTGGGCTGGTGGATTGATTGGCGTAGCTGCAAGTACTTGGCTAAATGGTTCTATTGATTGGACTTATTTACATCGCACATATACTTTTAGTAGTTTTTTAGGCATGGCTTTAGCTTATGCAACTGATCGACAACATCGAGAAAACTATCTACAAAATTGCATGATTGAACTGAATCGTCTTGAGTTGATGCGTCAAGCACAGCAATTATCAATTTTATCTCAACAAGATGCTTTAACGGGCTTAGCAAATCGTCGCTATCTAGATGAAGTACTTGAGAACGAATGGAAAAGAGCCACTCGACATGAGATGCCACTTACCATCATGATGATAGATATTGATTTCTTCAAACTCTATAACGATACACTAGGTCATATTCAAGGTGATCAATGCCTTAGACGTATCGCAATTATGTTGGGTTCGATTGCATCAAGAAGTGGAGATTTAGCTGCTCGGTATGGCGGTGAAGAGTTTTTGCTATTGTTCTCTATGACTGATCGGGATCAGGCTATTATTCAAGTTCAGCGCTTAATGGAACTAATTAGAAATATTGGTATTGTGCATCCTCAAAGCAATATATCTAAGCACGTTACGATCAGTGTTGGTGTGGCAACAATTACACCAACATTAAATGACAGTCTTTCAGAGTTTGTATCTCAAGCAGATCACGCATTATATATTGCTAAAAGTAATGGTCGGAACCAATATCATATTGCAACATCTAATAATAAAGTTTCAGAGTTATTATAACCACCAAAATGTAATTTAAATTTATTTAAATAATTTTATATTATTTTAACCACTAATAAAAAAGACACCTATTAATTTAATAATAGGTGTCTTTATATTTTATGGTTCTATAGGTTTAAATGGCGGAACTACATCTGCATTCTGAGCACGATGTCTTAAAAAATGATCCATCAATACTATTGCCAACATTGCTTCTGCAATAGGTGTAGCACGCACACCTACACACGGGTCATGTCGCCCTTTCGTTAATACATCTGTATTTTCACGATCAATCGTGATTGTTTTACCTGGTGTTGTAATACTAGCAGTCGGTTTTAGAGCGATTGCAACACGGATTGTTTGTCCACTTGAAATACCACCTAGAATTCCACCAGCATGATTTGCAAGAAAACCATCTGTAGTGAGTTCATCACGAGTTTCGTGACCAAATTGACCCGCAACAGCGAAACCATCCCCGATCTCAACGCCTTTTACAGCATTAATGCTCATCATCGCATGTGCAATATCAGCATCTAATCGATCAAAAACAGGTTCACCCCAACCCACAGGAACCTTCTCAGCGAGGATTTCCAGTTTAGCCCCACAACTTGTTCCTTGCTCACGTAATGAAGTCACAAGTTGTTCAAAACGAGGGACAGCATCAACATCACCACAAAAGAATGGATTATTTGGAACTTCATTCCAATCTAATTTCTCAGCAACCTCATTACCGATTTGAGTGACATGACCACGAATATCGATTCCAAATTTCTCAGCTAAGTATTTCTTTGCAATAGCACCTGCAGCAACACGCATAGCTGTTTCTCGAGCGCTTGAACGACCACCACCACGATAATCACGGAAACCGTATTTTTGCGTGTAAGTATAGTCAGCATGACCAGGGCGGAAAGTTTGAGCAATATTACCGTAATCTTTTGATTTTTGATCTGTATTACGAATTAGTAAACCGATCGAAGTTCCGGTTGTTTTTCCTTCGAAAACACCTGATATGATTTCAACTTCATCAGGCTCTTTACGTTGTGTTGCGAACTTAGAGGTACCTGGTTTACGGCGATCTAAATCACGTTGTAAATCAGCTTCACACAGTTCAAGACCCGGTGGCACTCCATCGACAATTGCCATTAAGCCAGCACCATGTGATTCACCACATGTTGTTACCTTAAAGAGTTGCCCAATACTATTCCCTGCCATGTTTTAGCCCCTTAACTTTGAACAGATTGCTGAAATATTTCTTTATAACGGCGGCATTGTTCAGCAGTTAATGCAAAAATACCAGAACCGCCTTTTTGGAAAGTGAGCCAATGGAAGTCAACTGTATTGAAGTTTTGGCGCATTGCCCATTCTGAGTTACCCACTTCGATGACGATTAAACCATCTTCAGTCAAATAATCAGCAGCTTGAGCTAACATTTTGCGCACTAAATCCAAACCATCCTGACCCGCAGCAAGTGCCAATTCAGGTTCATGCAAAAATTCTTCTGGTAAATCGGCCATATCTTCTGCATCCACATATGGTGGATTGCTGACAATAAGGTCATATTGATTTTCAGCTGGAATTTTTGCAAACAAATCAGATTCCAGTAATGCAACTTGATATTGTTTGTTGTGATGTTCTGTATTAATGGAAGCAACTTCTAAAGCTTCTTTAGAAATATCAGTAGCATCTACTTCAGAATCAGGAAATGCATAGGCTAATGCAACTGCAATACAACCAGAACCTGTACACATATCTAAAATACGTTGCGGTGTTTTTGGATTTGGATTAACAGGTAAGCTATTTAAAGCTTCAAGCATTTGTCCATTTTCATCTAAGCAGTATGGTGCAAAACGCTGTTCAATTAATTCAGCAATTGGTGAACGCGGAATCAAAACACGCTCATCGACATAGAATGGCTTATTAAAGAAATATGCCAAATTCAATAAGTATGAGGTTGGAACTCGTTCGTTGATTCGACGTTCTAACAAACTGAGGAATTCAGCCTTTTCACTCGGCAAAAGTTTCGCATCTAGAATTTCTGAATCTGCATTCCACTCTAGTGATAAAGTTTGTAAAACTAAAGCTGAACTTTCTGCAAAATAATCTTCAGTACCTTGTCCTAAGTGTGCGTCATACTGACGAAGTGCGGTTACACCAAAACGAATAAAATCTCGAATGGTTACTAAATTTTCAGCCGCTTCTTGTAAATGTTCAGGGCTGATTGTAGGTCGCTCCACTTAGGCGTCTCCAAAATGCAAATAGCAAAAACGCTATATTCTAACGAGATTTAAGCCTATTTAACAGTAAAAAACCGCTTCTACAGACTAGAAACGGTTTATGAAATTTAAATCAAGGTAGAAAATTACAAACCCAACTTTTGAGCAACATAGTCTGAATCCTTATCTCCACGACCAGAAAGATTCACGACGATCTTCGTATTTTTATCCATTTTAGGTGCTTCACGTAATGCCCAAGCCACCGCATGGGAGCTTTCTAGAGCAGGCACAATACCTTCGACACGCGAAAGCGTCATAAATGCATCTAAACACTCTTGATCTGTTGCTGTTTCATATTGAACACGTCCCAACTCTTTGAGAAAGCTATGTTGTGGTCCTACACCAGGATAATCCAAACCTGATGCAATCGAATGCACAGGTAGGGGTTCTCCTTGATCATCCTCAAGCACATAACACGCCATACCATGAATTTGACCTGGCTTACCCAATGTGAGTGTAGCTGAGTGTTTATCCGTATCTAAGCCATGACCTGCTGGCTCAACCCCAACAAGTTTTACTTCAGGGGTATTTAAAAATGCAGTGAAAGCACCTATTGCATTTGAACCACCACCTACACATGCAACTACATAATCAGGGTTTTGTCCAAAACGTTCGTTTGCTTGAGTTTTAATTTCATTTCCAATAATCGACTGAAAGTCACGTACCATTTTTGGAAATGGATGCGGTCCAACTACAGAACCAATCGCGTAAATATAATTTTTAGGATCTTTTAAATATTCTTCAAAAGCACTATCAACTGCATCTTTTAAAGTTGCAGTCCCCTGAGTAACTGAAACCAACTTTGCACCCAAAATTTTCATCTTAACGACGTTTGGATGTTCTTTTTCGATATCTACTTGTCCCATATGAATTTCACACGGAATACCGACTAATGCACAAGCAGTTGCTAGAGCAACACCATGCTGTCCTGCACCAGTTTCAGCTATGACCTTGCTTTTGCCCATATATTTAGCAAGCAAAGCCTCTCCTAAACAGTGATTAATTTTATGAGCACCAGTATGGTTAAGATCTTCTCGTTTTAAATAAATCTGTGCTCCACCTAGTTGATCGGATAGACGTTTTGCATGAAATAAAGGGCTTGGGCGACCAACGTAATTTTTAAACAAATCATTAAGTTCATCTTGAAATTCAGCTGTATGACGAATTTCTTCATAAGCATTGTTAATTTCGTCCATTGCCTCTTTTAAATGAGGAGGAATAAATTGACCGCCAAAATTACCAAAAAAGCCTAATTCATTAGGCAAAGCAATGCCATTAATTTGATGTTCCATGTCTTTTCCTGTTCTTATAAAGTATTAATGTCAATTTTTAGCGTGATAAATATCGTGTCATATCCTCAATCCCCTTGAGGGTCATCGGATACATATGATTTTCAAAAATCTCTTTAATCCAGCCAATAGTCTGTGTGTAATGCCAATAGCCTTCTACTTCAGGATTTAACCAAGCAGTTTTATCAAAATGTTGGCGTAATCGTCTTAACCAAACCTCACCAGCTTCATCATTCATATATTCAACTGAGCCACCCGCTGACTTTAGCTCATAAGGCGCCATACTCGCGTCACCTACGATAATGACACGATAGTCACGCCCATATGTATGAAATAAATCCCATGTATTCATACGTGTAGAACTACGACGATGATTATCTTTCCAAACATAGTCATAGAGACAGTTATGGAAATAGAAATACTCTAGTGTCTTAAATTCTGACTTGGCAGCGCTAAACAACTTCTCACATTCAGCAATATAAGCATCCATGGAGCCACCAACATCAAATAGCATCAAAACCTTAATACGGTTACGGCGCTCTGGAACTAGTTGTACGTCTAAGATACCCTGTTTTGCAGTCTCTCGGATCGTACCATCTACATCTAACTCTTCTGCTGCGCCTTGTCGCGCAAATTTACGTAAGCGACGTAAAGCAATTTGCATTTGTCGTGTACCTAAAACTTGATCATCATCAAGATTTTGGTATTTACGTTGCTCCCATACTTTTACAGCCGAACGTTTGCGTCCTGGCCCACCAATACGCACACCTTCTGGATGATCACCAAAGGCGCCAAAAGGTGAAGTTCCACCTGTACCAATCATGCGGTTGCCACCTTGATGCTTTTTATGTTGTTCGCGTAAACGCTCTTCCAACATTTTCATCAATTCTTCGAGGGAACCGGCCTTTTGTAGTTCTTCACGTTGCTCTGGTGTTAGATGTTTCTCTAAAAGCTCAAGATCAAACCAATCTTTAGGTAGTTTATGAACCTGTTTAAGCAATTCATCTAAATCGAAAGTTTCAATGCCATCAAAATAATCTTTCATAGCACGATCAAACTTATCAAAATATCGTTCATCTTTGACTAAGACAGTTTTAGCCAATTGATAGAACTCGTCTTGATCTGCGAAAACAAGACCTGAAGCCACAGCCTGATTAAGATCAATCAATTCACGCGTGGTAACAGGAACGCCATATTTACGCAAGGTGTAAAACAGTCTCACAAACATTGGTAGACACTCTTAACGGCGTGACATAAAAGCTAAACGCTCGAGTAACTGCACATCTTGTTCATTTTTAATCAAAGCACCATACAGTGGCGGAATTGCTTTTGATTTATCATGATTGCGCAATACATCTTCAGGCATATCATCAGCCATAAGTAAGCTCAACCAATCAATCAATTCAGATGTTGATGGTGGTTTTTTCAGGTTTGGGACTTGGCGTAACTTGAAGAATATTTGTAATGCTTCGCTCACCAATGTATTAGAAATACTTGGGAAATGAACAGCAATAATGTCGCGCATAGTTGCTTCATCAGGGAATTCAATATAATGGAAGAAGCAACGACGCAAGAATGCATCTGGAAGTTCTTTTTCATTATTTGAAGTGATGATAACGATAGGTCGTTGAGTTGCGGTAATTGTTTCCCCTGTCTCATAAACATAGAACGACATTTTATCGAGTTCATGCAACAAATCATTTGGGAACTCAATATCTGCCTTATCAATTTCATCAATTAATAATACACAACGTTCTTCGCTGGTAAATGCTTCCCACAACTTACCTGGTTTAATATAGTTTTTAATGTCATATACACGATCGTCGCCTAACTGGCTATCACGTAAGCGAGATACAGCATCATACTCATACAGACCTTGTTGTGCTTTAGTCGTTGACTTGATATGCCAAGTAATCAATTTCAAACCTAAGCTTTCAGCAACCTGCTCAGCAAGTAAAGTTTTACCGGTCCCTGGCTCACCTTTAACTAATAAAGGCTTTTGTAAAGCTCGTGCAGCTTTGACTGCAAGTTTGAGGCTATCGGTTGCAATATATTGATCTGTACCAGTAAAGTGTTGTGTATCAGCAGACATTTTAAAACCTTATTTTTCTATATTTAACTGTGTGAATATTTAAACCGTGTGTCCTGTTTTATTTGCAGTGTATTTAGACCAGCAAAACCCAACCAGTAATCCTAATCCAATTACAAATAAAATTAAGGATAAATTTGACCAAATAAGAACATGCTCTTTGGTAAGTACACCGAAGATCAGTCCAAAGATTGCTGGGGCTAATGCAGAGTTAGGCCCCTCAGAGATGGTTGGTGTGACTAAAATTGCAAAAACAATAATCCAAAGTATTCCGCCTACTGGATTCGGTAAACGCGACATCAAACGATACCAGCACCATAAGGCAATCAATGTTCCAGTCACATAAACAATAATGGCTACATTTTCTTCTGGAAATTGATCAAAGATCGAAAGAATTTGTGACCATATTGCCGTTAGAGTCTCAAGCACCGCGTAATCCCTCAGGTTCTACAGCATTCGGGTTGATAAGACCTTCTGGTGGCATTTGAATAAAAAAGCCTTTGGTTTGCAAAGAGTCTAATACATGTAAGACATTTACACGTGCAAGCTTACGCTCAGCATGCAACTCTAAGTGCATTACAAATGTTGCTTTACCAAAAGCTTGCAAGACATTTTCAGGAACGACTTCTAGAGGATTCTCTTGATCTTTATCCTCGGGATAGTTTGGACGAGCAATATAAATATACATTTCGTCTTTTTTACTCGATCTATAAATATCGCAGTGCATGTTTACTCACAACCATTATCAATCAAAAACAGCATACATGAAAAAAACTGTAGGTACATTAAGGAATGTTAACGCTACAGTCGTATTTTATACTGTTCTTATTTACCTAGAAATCTTCATTTGAGTTGTTAAAAACTCAATATCTTCTTTGAAAAGTGCAATTAACGGCTCTGTCAAAAGATCATAGCGCCAACCTAATAAATAACTTGGTAAATCTTGTTCATCGAGATGAAAGACCACATGCTCATAAATCGCATTTAGCCACTTCTTACGTAACAACACTTCCTTTGGAATACCTGTTTTATTGACCACCATTTCGATCAATAGATCAACACGAGGTGCAATTTCTTTGGAGTTGTTTTTGACAGGACGTGCCAAACGCAATGGCCACTCATCTTCAGGGGGTAAAAATTTCAGTAGATCTAAAATTGTTTTACCATGCTCACGAACAATATTTGGTCGCATGTCTTTAACTTGTGCCAACTGGAAAGTATTTCGCGGATTCTTTTCGACTAGATCAATCATTGTGGCATTTTTAAGTATGAAACTACGCGGTTGATTCATCGCTTTGGTAATTTGTTCACGCCAGATGCTTAATTGTTGCAATTGCATCAACTCACGCCTAGAGTGACGATAATTACCAATATCCGTATAAAGTTCAGATAATGGTGTCTCTAATGCGATTTCTTTAGTTAGATTTTGGCAATCCTCTAAAACATAGGAATATAAACCCTTTGTTTGAAGATCAAACTTCAGTCTTTCTGCCAGCTTATTTAAATATAGTACGTCATTTGCGGCGTAACTCATTTGCTCTTGACTAAGTGGACGTGCTAACCAGTCCGAACGTGTTTGGTCTTTATCGATATCAATATTCAAACAAGTTTTTAATGCATTTTGATAGCTGACCTGCAAACCATGACCAAGAAAAGCCATGGCGACTTGCGTATCAAATACATTTTTTAATGGTTTTTGATCTGCGTAATGATAAATCAGATCAATATCCTCACCACATGCATGAAAGATATTCTGCTGAGCTTCAAAAACCTTATGCCAAAATTCAGATAAATCTAGCGCAGCACCATCTAACAACGAAACCTGATCATTTACATTGATTTGGCAAACGCCTAATTTCGGATATAAGGTATCAACCTTAATAAACTCAGTATCAAGTGCGTATGTGGAACAATGTTCCATTTGATTGAGGAGAACAGCTAGATCTTTTTGCTGTTGGATAAACTGAAACATAATTGCTCAAGTAAAAAAATTAAAAACATAGCGATGCAACGATTTCATTGCAGTTATTGCTCAAGCGAGATCAGATGAAAAAATTTACTCAGTATTCCACATGCAAAACATGAAATTACTCCCTATTCCATTTGTAAATCAGCGAAAGTCCATTTCGCCAGCCAATAGTGCCACAAATTTAAATAATTATAGCTATGATAATGTAAGACAAAATGTAAAATTTAATTACTTGTTTAAATTAACAGCATGAATTTAAAATAAATATATAAATTATATCGACCTTAGTCTTATTTCATACGCATTCGATTATGTACAGCCTGACTCAAAGTGTGACTGTCTACATATTCCAATTCACCACCCTGAGGTACACCTTGTGCAATTCGAGTCATATGTATTGGTAAGTGTTTTGTCGCTTCTACCAAATAATGTGCCGTTGCTTGCCCTTCAACCGTTGCATTAGTCGCTAGGATCACTTCTTCAATTTGACCTTCACTTAAACGCTGCACTAAATATGGGATGCCTATTTCCTCAGGTCCAATACCATCAAGTGGTGAAAGATGCCCACCTAAAACATGATATTTACCTCTAAAGCTTCCACTTTGTTCAATTGCCATAACATCAGCAGGTGACTCAACCACACACAGTAAATTTGAATCACGCTCTGTCGACGCACAAATATCACAAATTTCATTTTCAGTGAGTGAATGACAAATTCTGCATTCGTGAATATGACTCGAGGCCTCATGCAATGCATACGAGAGTGCAAAAGCACCTTCACGGTTCTTCATCAATAAATGTAATGCCATACGCTGTGCAGACTTAGGACCTACGCTCGGCAAAATACGCAATGCTTGAACCAATTGTTCAAATCGTTCACTAAACACAAATTAACTCGAATATTTGTAGAAAGAATCCCCCTAAGCTTATTTTTCAAACTTAGGGAGTAATCAATTAGAACAAGCCAGATAAGCCCGGTGGTAAACCCATACCAGAGTTTGCACCTTGCAATTTCTCTTCTGAAATCGCTTCAGCTTGACGAGCAGCATCATTCATCGCAGCTGCGATCAAGTCTTCAATCATGTCCGCTTCATCTTGCAATAAATCAGGACTGATCTCGATACGTTTTACAACATGGCGACAAGTCATAGTTACTTTAACTAAGCCACCACCTGCTTCAGCATGAACTTCAGTTTTCGCAAGCTCTTCTTTGGCTTTTTTAAGATTTGTTTCCATGTCTTTTTGCATGCGCTGAGCTTGCTGCATGAGCATATTAATGTTCATAACTTTCTCTCGTTAAATTAAATCTAAACCACGTGACAGATCACGAATAATATCATTGATATCTTCTAAACCAACAGATACACGGATTAAACCTTCCTCAATACCTGCTGCTTGTTTGGCTTCAGCCGACATTCTACCATGTGAGGTCGTCGCAGGATGTGTAATTGTTGATTTGACATCACCAAGATTACTTGTAATGGATAAGAATCTTGTATTATCAATTACAGTCCAAGCACCTTGACGCTCTCCTTTCACAACGAATGAGACAACTCCACCAAAACCTTTTTGCTGTTTCTTAGCCAATTCATGACCTGGGTGATCTGGCAATCCAGCATAATATACCTTTTCAACTTTATCATGCTGCTTGAGCCATTCAGCTAATATCTGAGCACTCGCACAATGCGCCTTCATACGTAAGCTCAATGTTTCTAAGCCTTTTAAGAATATCCACGCATTAAAAGGACTCATTGAATTGCCTAGTGTACGGATCACACCATTGACTTCTTCAAGTAAATCATTTTTACCAACAACGGCACCACCCAGTGCACGTCCCTGACCATCAATATATTTAGTTGCAGAATATAGAACTAAATCTGCCCCGAATTTGATGGGTTGCTGTAATGCTGGGGTACAGAAACAGTTATCTACAGCGAAAAGAGCACCATGTGCATGTGCAATATCTGCAATCGCCTGCATATCACCAACTTGCGCTAGAGGGTTTGATGGTGTTTCTATAAATAACAAACGAGTATTTGGCTGTAAGGCATTTTTCCAACCCTCAAGATCGTCTAAATCGACAAACGTGACTTCAACCGCGAATTTAGCTACATATTTTTCAAATAAGGCAATAATTGAACCGAATACAGCACGTGAACAAATGACGTGGTCACCCGCTTTTAAATACGCCATACAAATTGCATGTACAGCAGCCATACCAGAACTTGTTGCAACTGCACGCTCAGCACCATCAAGCGTAGCTAATCGTTTCTCAAAGGCTTGTACTGTTGGATTGGTATATCGAGAATAAGTATTGCCTGCTACTTGACCTGAAAATTTCGCAGCAGCATCAGCAGCGCTTTCACATACAAACGATGAGGTTAAAAAAATAGGTTCACTATGCTCACCTTCAAAAGTACGGTTATGACCAGTACGAATTGCAAGCGTATCTAGTTGATATTCTAAATCATCATTTGGATTCATCGTTTTGTATGCCTTATGATTAATGGGTTCAGGAACACTCTATTCTATACTCTGGACAGTTTTGCAAATTGCAAAGAATGAACCCATAGGTTTCTGCCCATTTTAACTTTGGCTAAAATTTTCTCACATTTGAATATAAAACCAAGCAATAAGATCACTATTGCTCTCTTCTAGAATCCTATCTGATTAATTTACGCACAAAAATTAAATTCATATTACAAAGTGTTATTAAATTCCGCCTAAATGTGCCAACATTTTGAGCGCCTAAGGTATTTAAGGTCAAGGCGAAAGATACAATAATCGCTTAGACTTCGTGCAATCTTGACTCATGATGAGACTTAAAAAGATGAAATCGCTTGTGGAACAGCAAAAAATAAATTTTAAACATCTCGCTATGCGTGTATTTGAAGCAGACAAATTAGTCTTATCCCAATCTACACCTTATCAAGTTATTGCCGAATTTAAACAAACACGTGTCAGATTCTATGCTTCTGAAAACAAGCGTTATAAGGAACCTCTTGTTTTCGTTGCACCACTTGCGATTAATATGGATATATACGATTTATATCCATACCGTTCTTTAGTTAAACACTTTCAAGAAAGCGGCTTTGACGTGTACCTGATTGATTGGGGTAAATTAACTTATAAAAATTATCATATTGATTTCTTATCATTTATAGATAAGTTCATTCCACGTTGCATTGAAGCAATTCAAAAGCATTCGAAATCTAAAGAAATCTCGTTACATGGTTGGAGTATGGCTGGCATCTTTGTCACACTATATACAGCACGCCATCAACCAGATGCAGTAAAAAATTTAATCGTATTGGGTAGTCCAATTGATAGTTATGCATCAGGTTATATTGGTAAGCTATATAAAACGCTCGCTTATGTGACAACACGTAATGCGACGATTAAAGACTATATTTACAATCGTCTCCCAAAACTCATGATTCATTCACCAGGTTTTTTAAATTCTTTGGGCTTTAAGTTACTCGATCCTAAAGGTTGGATCGACGGCAATATCCAACTGCTTAAAAATCTCGATAATCTAAAACTGGTTCAGGAAGATGCAACTTTAAGTCATTTTCTTAACAATATGATTGATTATCCTGGTGGTATTAATCAAGACATGCTGTTTAATGTTTGGATGCAGAACCCATTAAAAAATGGTGCAATCACACTAAAAAACAAAACCATTGAATTAAAAGGTATCAACTGCTCTCTATTAGTTGGCGCTGGGAAAAGTGATCAACTGGTAACGGCTGATGCTGCTTTTCCATTAACTCAGTTGACAAATAGCCAAGATGTCACGTTTACTCTTATACCTGGCGGACACTTAGGTTTAATGTCTAGTCAAAATAGCTCAATCGAGTTTTGGCCGACACTTACAAAATGGCTAGAAGAACGTTCAACACATTTAAAAAGGTAATCTATGACTCAATCTGTTGCATTTATCGGTTTAGGTGCCATGGGATATCGCATGGCTGCTCATTTACCAAAATATTTCGACACCGTTTATGTTTGGAATCGAAATTTTAGTAAAGCCGAACAACATGCAACAGAATTTGGAACAATTGCCGTTGAACTCGAACAAGCAGCGCAAGCCGATGTGATTTTTTCTTGCTTACCGACCAGCCAAGATGTTGAAAACCTAATAAGCAGTATCAAAATCAAATCAGGTGCAATTTGGATTGACAGTACCAGTGGTGTCCCTGATGCAGCGCGTCGTCTAGCTGAACAGCTCAAAGCTCAAGATGTAGCATTTTTGGATGCACCCGTCAGTGGTCAAACTATAGGTGCAGAAAATGCAACCTTAACATTTATGGTAGGTGGTGATATTGATGCATTTGAACGAGCCTATCCTGCTATGTCTGCTTTAGGAAAACTTATTCAACATGTAGGCGAGTCTGGCGCAGGCTTTGCAGTAAAAGCAATTAATAACATGTTGCTCGCTGTAAATTTATGGTCAGTAGCTGAAGGTTTTACAACATTAAAAGCACATGGCGTAAATCTAGATGCCGCCTTGAATTGTATTAATGCTTCTAGTGGTAAAAGCCTAGTCACTGAGAATATTTTCCCTCAACGTGTTTTAAGTCGAGAGTTTCCTGTTACTTTTGCCCTGCCTTTATTAGCAAAAGATACGGGAATTGCCCTAGATTTGGTACACGATGCAAAATTACCTGCACCTATACTATCTTTGGCACAAAGTCTCATTCAAGCTGCAAACTTAACTGCTGAATCCAATAGTGACTTCTCAGCTGCAATTAAAATGTATGAATCTTGGACTAAAATCACGCTTAAATAAGACCCTTTATTTATGCAATATTCTATTCATCGACACTTTTGATATCTGAAATTTATGAGATAGCATTGCATAAATATGTGGTGCTTTAAATATTACATTTATTTCAATGCTTATAACTTGAGATTATTAAATTACATTTAAAGCCAATTAACTTACTTTAAGTCAATGAAAAATATATTTTTTATTTTTGAATATGAATAAATCATGAAGTAAAAATTACACTCAAACAATACACATTGATTGAAATTTCATGAATAAGCCTTATATTGGTAAGTACGTAGGGATCAAATGCCATATGAATATCGTTTCATAAAGCCTTGATTTATACCTTTTTGAATAGAGGAACACCTCATGAATAAGTTTACGGTTGCAGTTATTGCAGGATTAATCTCTTTTACTGGTTTTAATCTCCAAGCTGCCACACCAGAACAAGAATGTAAAAAGTTGCAAGATGACTACAACCTCATCTATGCATCAAAAGGATTCTGTTTTAAAGACGCTGATGCGAAAGCTAAATATGGTAATGAAAACTGCCATACGACTAAGCCAAAATTTTCAGATAAAGAGCAACAACGTCTCGATCAAATCAAAGCTAGGCAAAAAGAGCTTAATTGCAAATAAAACTACTTAAATAGTTCATTTATAGCTCTCTTATTGAAATCAATAAGGGAGCAATTTTTTAACTTAGTACATCATATAAAGGATTAATCATGGCATACGATGACCAAAATATTTTCGCGAGAATTTTACGTGGCGAATTACCTGCGATTAAGGTCTATGAAGATGATCAAGTACTCGCATTTATGGATATTATGCCCCAAGCGGAAGGTCATACGCTTGTTATCCCAAAAACACCTGCAGTAACTCTACTCGATTTACCTGCGGATGCTGCTGCATACACCATTCAAATTGTGCAAAAAATTGCTCGAGCGATTGAAACTGCATTAGATGCAAAAGGTATTGTTTTAATGCAATTGTCTGGCGCTTCTGCTGGACAAACTGTTCCTCACGTGCATTTTCACTTAATTCCAAGTTCAGTACATGAGTTGGGGCGTCATGCTGCCAAGATGGGAGATCAAGAAAAAATTAAAGAATTAGCAGAAAAAATTAAAGCTGCACTGTAATTTTTCACATAATAAAAAGCGAAGTTATAACTTCGTTTTTTATTATTACTATAAAAATCAATAATAAATATAATTATTACCAAATATAAATCGTCATCAAACTGTCATCTTTCTTTCACTTCTCTGTCACAAAGTTTTCCGATACTGCATACAAGTCAGTGAGCTGTGTAACTTTTTGTACACAAGCAAGCTTATAACAGTAACTAAGGCATTAGCCATTTACAAAAAAGTGTTTTGGAGAAATCTCAATGAAAAAATTGCTTCTTGCTGCTACTGTAGCAACTTTAGCCATGAATGCAGCGCAAGCAGCACCAACATTGTATGGTAAGCTCAGTGTGACTTTGGACAATATTGACAACAACGGCTTTAAAGATGAAAGCGTAACTAAAGTGAACTCTAATGCTTCACGTATTGGCGTTAAGGGTGAAGAAAAATTGACTGATAACTTATCAGCAGTTTATTTAGCCGAATGGGAAATTAGTGCGGATGGAGACGGTGATGTATTTAAAAACCGTAACCGTTTTGTCGGTATTAAATCTAACGGCGTTGCAACTTTAAAAGTTGGTCAACACGATTCTTACTTCAAAACTGCAGCTGGTAATAACCAAGATATTTTTAACGATCACAATGAACTTGACATGACTGCAGTTTTAGCTGGTGAAGATCGCCCAAAGAATATTATTGGTTTTGAGACTGATAAAAAATTACTGGGTGGCTTAGCATTTAACATTATGTTCCAACAAGGTGAAAATGCAGCAACATCTGCAACTGCAAAAACATCTACAACTTCACTAGCTGGCGTTACTAAAGAAACAACTGTAGTTACAAACTATGGTTTAAAAGATGCACGTGATGGTTTTGGTGATGGTGTTTCAGCATCTCTTACGTATGAAAACAAAGATATGGGCTTAGCTGCTGCAGTTGCTGCAAACCGTGCGATCGCTTCAAAATTCAATGCTTATGATTTGTCAGGTATTTATACTGATGCTGTGCGTGTAACAGGTTCTTTAGACTTGGGCGCAATGGGTGCTAGTGGTTTAGTATTGGGTGCTTTATGGCAAACAGCTAAGCCTACAGATGATGTTGTGGCTGTCATCACAACGACTAAAGAAACTAATAAACCAGACACAGTCAAAAATAATTCATTTAAAGGCTTAAAAGAAGATGCTTATGGCGTAACAGCTGCGTATGCAATTCCATCAACACCTGTGAAGTTAAAAGCACAGTACATTTCTGCAACGACTGAAGTCGATGGTATGAAAGACCGTCAACAAGACCTTTACGGTGTAGGTGCTGACTACCAAATCAACAAACAAGCTCGTTTCTACGGCGTTGTGGGTCAACAAAAACGTGATTGGTTAGCTTCTAATGATGCCAAAACAGGTATTGGTTTAGGTATGGAATATAATTTCTAAATTGAGATTATCGTTCTACAAAAAAAGGGCATTCAAATGAATGCCCTTTTCTTTTTGATTGATTATTTTTTTAAGAATCCACTTACTAAATTTAAGACATTCTGAATATCTTGATTTGCTTCTTGAGGATTTGTACTAGAGCCTTGTGGTGTCAAAGAATCAATAACTTGTGGTAGAACTGATGCTATTGCACCATAAATTGCCTGTTTAGGCGCTTGTGTTTGTTGTGCAACTTGTTCAACATCTTGATCATCAAATAAATTTTGAATATTTTGAGTTGGAACATCTTGAGCATTTTGTTGTTGTGGATCGACCCAACTTTGGACCTGATTTGCTAAACCTGCATTTTTTAGTTTATCTAAAGCACCTTGCAAACCGCCTTGTTTTTGAATCCATGCAAGAATTAAAGGTAAAACTGCTATCAGTAACGTTTGTGCTGTACCACCGCGGTTACTAGTATTGGTCTGAGTAGAATTACCACTATTCCCCGCACCTAACTGACCTAATACTGAACCAAGAATTCCGCCTAAACCGCCTTGTTGTTGGTTTTGATTGTTTTGTTGTTGTCCACCAAGTTGACCTAAAACTGAGCCTAAAATTCCGCCCAAACCACTTTGCCCAGTCGTTTGCTGTTGTCCACCTAAAGCTTGTTTCGCCAGTATTTCAACAATATTTGCTAAATCCGTCATGACTTATCCTTTGGAATTATTTATTCCAAAAGAATACGCTGCTTTGAAAAAACAAAACAAAGATGATTTGTTAATTTTTGCAAGAACTTGCAATCAAAAGCAAGGATTTAGCTTAGCTAAATCCGGCCTGATCACCAGCGGAACTTATCCCAGTTTTCAGGATTTGCCCAGAACTTAGAATTAAACCAGTCAGGAACATGTTTATAAGTTAAAATATTAAACTGCCATAAAGCAAAATCGCTTTCATGCGTGGTTTTATCAATCAATTGAGTAAAACCAAGTGAACGCAGTAACTTTTCATCAGTTAATTTACTCACGACAACGATACGTTTTGCCATCAAATCTCGAAGCTTGACTAATAGTTGGGATTTTTGAGAATCACTGATAGTTTGCATTTCTTCTGTATCAAATAATACAAAACCTAAATCATATCGCTGCGTAAAAGGCAGATTTAAAAAGTCAGTTACGTTAAAATAATTCCATTGAATAGAAGCATTTTGGTCAATTTTCTGACCTATACAAAGTGCAGTATGAATCGGCTGCTCTTTAGATAAATCGTCTAGCATAGAAGTGATGACATTTTGTTCAGCCATACTGCAACCCTTGATTGAGAAAGATGAGAGTTTATTAATGGAACTACAGGGCATTTGCCATAAAATGCATGCAGCACTCAAAACGCATAGTGTAACTGATCAATCAACACGCAAGGCAAATGTTGAATATAAATTTATCCTAGATCGTTCAGAAACTGATCTACCGTTTGTGTTGGGTCAAGAGTTAGAGATTGAATGGACTGGAAATATTTTTTGTACATCTTGTGGTGCAAAGACACCTAAATCATATTCGCAAGGACATTGCTTTAAATGCTTTAAAACAAAAGCTGAATGTGACTTGTGTATTATGAAACCTGAAACCTGTCATTATCATTTAGGTACATGCCGTGAAAATGATTTTGCACACAATGTCTGCTTCCAACCACATATTGTTTATTTAGCGAACTCTAGTGCCTTAAAAATCGGAATCACCCGTATCGTGAATATGCCAACACGTTGGTTAGATCAAGGTGCGACACAAGCTCTCCCAATCATGAAAGTGGGTTCACGCCGTTTATCAGGACATTTAGAAACATTATTTGGCACTCAAATCGCTGATAAAACTGATTGGCGTAAATTGCTTAAAGGCGAAGCTGAGCCACTAAATTTAATTGAACAGCGCGATCAGATTATTGAAGAATTTGCACCTAAGATTCAAAGTATTCGTGATGAGTTCAGTCAAAATCTAGAGTTTAATGAAAATCTAGAATTACTAGAAAATGAAATACCACATGAGTTTATATACCCTGTGGAACAATATCCTGAAAAAATAAAATCACTAAATTTGGATAAGACTCCAAAAATACGCGGTGTATTACAAGGTATCAAAGGTCAATACCTGATACTTGATATTGGCGTGATCAATATTCGAAAATATACAGGTTATGAACTAATTCTTCGAGCTTGAATGACTTGAATACAGGTGGCTACGTTGCCACCTTTTTATTTATCAAGAGCTCAAAGAGTTCAATATCGCTTGGACTGGATCTTCAGTATTCCCTGAGATGAGCTGCTTATGCATACTAAGATGTTGCATCATTTGAATATGTGCAGTTTCGTGATCCATCAATTTCTCAATTGAAGTTGCTAAATGCTGTGGCGTTGCATCTGCTTGTATTAATTCTTCAATTACCTTTTTGCCAGCAATAATATTGGGCAAAGAATAATATGGTATTTTGACTAAAAATTTCGCAATTAGATAGGTTAACCAGTTTAATTTATAAAATGTCACCATCGGACGGTGCAATAACATCGCTTCAAGTGTCGCTGTGCCAGATGCTAAAGCAACTATGTCACTCGCATTCATCACCATACGTCCAATTTTTGATTCAGCATCGGAATTTTCTAAAACATGAATTTTAGCCTTTAAACTCGTCCCTACATTCTGTAAACCCTGCTCTATCTGTTGCTTACGAGCATCATTGATTGCAGGTATCAGAAACTCAAGCTCTGGATATTTTCGATGTAAAATCTCGGCAGCATCCGTCAATAATGGCAATAATCGTTCGATTTCACCGCGACGACTGCCTGGAAGTAATGCGATGTGAGTTTTATTTGCTGCTAAACCTAATTGATGTTTCGCTTCAATAATCGGATTCTTGAGAGGTAATTGTTTTGCTAAAGGGTGTCCTACAAATGCTGCTGGCACCTCATAATTTTCATAGAATGTTTTTTCAAATGGAAACAAACAAAGGACTAAATCTATACTTCGTTTAATGCCATGAACTCGTCCTTGACGCCAAGCCCAAACTGAAGGACTCACATATTGAACTGTTTTGATTGGTAAATTGTTTTCTTTAATCGTTTTAGATAGACGTAGATTGAAATCTGGCGCATCTATTCCTATAAAAATATCTACGGGACGTTCAGTCCATCGTTCAACTAGACCATCACGTACAGCAAATAATTTTTTTAGGTCTTTTAGGACTTCCACAATTCCCATCACAGATAGTATTTCCATAGGATAATAACTATGAAAACCTTCAGCGATCATTTGCGGACCACCAATACCTTCAAATTCAACATCTATGCCTTGTTCGCGAAAACTACGCATGAGTTTAACTCCTAGCGTATCACCAGAAACTTCACCCACGACGATCCCAATTTTTAGTTTTTGCTTTAACAAGACAACTGCCCCATTCAAATGTTTGAAATATTTTAACAAAATGATTTTACATTGAATCGCATCAAAGATGACAATTTGTTCTTGATTAGTGAACATTATGAATCATCTGTATTAGCACTAATTATTCTTATATCCATTTATATTTACGATTAAAGTGAAATTGAATAGAATTGATTAACACATTAATATAAACAAGAATCATTTTCATATGTAATTTATTCTATTTAACATCATTGTGAACTCATGTCTAAGACTTCTTTAAATACATATAGCGATAAACTAAATGTTTTATTTCGCTTCTTTTTAACGTTTGTGATCGGGTATGTATGTACAGCTTTTTTATGTATAAGCCTTACTCAAGTTTTTCAGACCTTTTTAGCAAATGCTGAAGCAATTTATCTAGCAGCATTCATTTCCATATTTTTTTATCTCAGCTTTATCATTGTTGGATTTTGTTTTACTTCTTTATCTAAGCTCGCCCTAACAAGTTTCGCACTCACCTTATTTCTATTTGGCTTATCAGCAGGTTTGAATTAAAAAATGCAGAATAAAAGTGTTCGCCAGTCAATGGCTTGGCTACATACTTGGACGGGCTTAATTTTCGGATGGCTGCTATTTGCTATTTTTTTGATGGGTACAAGCTCCTACTATCGGCATCAAATCACATTATGGATGCAGCCACAACTTGCGCAATATCAAATCAATCAGGATAAGGCAATCCTAACGGCAACTCATTACCTATCCCAAAATGCTAGTGATGCTAAAACGTGGTATTTAAAAGTTGCTAATTCTGAAGAACCTGTAAATAAAATTTATTGGGAAAAAGCTAGTGGTGGTTACGAAAGTAAAAGCTTAGACGCTAATACAGGCAAAGAACTTCAATTATCTCATACTCAAGGCGGCGACTTTTTTTACAATTTTCATTTTCAGCTATACGGTATGCCTGTGTTTATTGGCAGGCTCATCACAAGCCTTGCAGCATTCATCATGTTAATTGCACTGGTATCTGGCATTATTACCCACAAAAAGATATTTACCGACTTCTTTACACTCAGAACATTTAGATCACAACGGTCTTGGCTTGATTTTCATAATGTGACATCAGTTTTAGCTCTTCCTTTTTTTCTGACGATAACGTTTACAGGCTTAGCCATTTTCTTTTATTTATATCTCCCTTGGGGAATGAAAAAACTCTATCCAGAAAATCCTTATCAATATTTCACTGAAATACGAACCGTAGCTACGAATTCAAATACGATAACATCCCCTCAAATAAGCAACATGATATCGACAGAGGATCTTTTGACTCGAATCAAACAACAATGGGGAGATCGATCACTTGCTACTTTTGAGGTTAAAAATCCAAATACGGATCAAGCCGTAATAACGATCAAACAACTTGAAGATCGTTCAATCACGCTAAATCAACCGCAAATCGTATTTGATGGAACGGGAAAGATATTAAGTAATACTAGAAATAATAGTGCTATAGCTACCCTAAATGCTGGAGTTTATGGACTTCACATGGCAACTTTTGCCCAACCTTTTTTAAGATTTGCCTTTTTTTGCTCAGGAGTTCTTGGCTGTCTGATGATTGCGTCAGGGCTATTGCTGTGGAGTCTTAAACGACAAATTCAGTATAAGTCCCCAAAATTCCATTTTGGTTACTACCTTGTTGATCGCTTAAATATTGCAAGTTTTATTGGTCTTCCGATTGCTATGTTGAGCTATTTTTTAGTGAATCGGTTGATTTCAAGTCCTAGCGCTGATCTTAATTATGAAATTTATACATTTTTTAGCGTTTGGATGCTTAGTTTTGTATTGGCTTTATTCACACCTAAGCAATATTTATGGAAATCTCAGATTGTGATCTTTGCTCTACTCGCTTTTAGTTTACCCTTATATAACCTGTTCTATTTGCTTAATCATGACCTTATAGCAAACTTGGAAAGTTACTGGTTATTTCTACGTGTTGATCTATTCTTTGTTGCTTGTGCTTGTTTTGCAGCATTCATATATAAAAACATTCACCCAATACAAATCAAGTCAACTCAGAAAATTAAAAGCAAACTGATTAAAAATGGAGTGAATGTGTGATTTTATTTAGTTTATTACTGACTTTAATCGGTATGTTCATCTTGTATCGTTGTAGTTCTAAACAACAGTCTAATGTTCATTTGAAATATCAAAAAATAATGACGACCTATCAAGTGCAATTTCGAATCTTAGCTTTTCTTTTATTCCTAATTTCAGGAAGTTTATTATGTTGGATTGAGGGAATATCGATCGGATTCGTCAGTTGGTGGATATTTGCAACACCAATCACCTTCCTATTGGTTTTAAAAATCAATCGTGTCTTAACACCTAAAGTCAAACACAAATGACGTTAAAAAATCTTCCTTTAGCTTTTTTTTGCATAAGTAAATCATTATTCATCACAACGAGTTATCTCAAAAAAGCATAAGATATGCCTGTTTTTGCATAATTAGGCATATTGGTAATGTTTGGTCCTATTGAATTTATCATGGCTGGGGTTTTGGTTGGCTTCTGTGTAGGTATCACAGGTGTTGGCGGTGGTTCTTTGATGACTCCTATTCTTATTAGCCTTTTCAAAATTGAGCCACATATCGCAATTGGTACTGATTTGCTCTATGCATCAATCTCTAAATTCTGTGGCTCAGTTGTTCATGCAAAGAAACTCAATATCGTTTGGCCAATCGTTATTTGGCTAGCAATCGGTAGTATTCCTGCATCATTCGCAACCTCATGGGTTTTAGAACATTATTTAAGTCAATCAACGAACTACAAAGCTGTATTAACGATGGTACTTGGTTTTATGCTGACTTTGACAGGTATCTCGATTGTCTTTCGTGCGCAAATTGAAAAGTTCTTTGACCGTTTCCGTAATCGTGAACAAGCAAATATGGAAAGCGAGCAACATGCTTTACAACATAAACGCCATTATATCGTCATCATGGGGATCATCTTAGGTGTGTTCGTTACACTATCATCTGTAGGTGCTGGTGCTTTTGGCATCATGGCTTTAGTAATTATGTTCCCAAATCTACCTATGATTCGTATTATTGGTTCTGATGTTGTACACGCAGTATTATTGACAGCAGTTGCTGGCCTAAGCCATATGTCTTCAGGCAACGTCGATTTTACATTATTGATGTGGTTATTGGTTGGTTCTATTCCAGCAATTATTGCAGGCACATTGATCAGCTCGCATATGCCAGAACGTTTGATTCGTAAAATTCTAGGTATCACATTATTTGCGCTAGGGATTAACTTTATGGTTAACCCGATCAAAGCGAAACCAAAGCCAGTAGAAACTCAACAAGCTGTCGTGATTCAGCAAACAACAACTTCTACAAGCGCAGTTTAAGTAGCAAAATGCCGATTGTTTCTACACAAAATATGATTATAACTAGTTAATCAGTCGGCTTTTCGTGCTATATTCGTAGACAAAATAACCTCTTCTTTTGATTAAATTTGTGACAGCAATGAATACTCTACAGTCAAATCCAGTTTCTCAGCCAGATATCGACGACGTTAACATTAAAAGCATTCAAACTTTAATTACCCCTGCGGAACTGAAAGCTGATCTTCCTTTATCTGCGGCTGCGTCGCAAACTGTATTACAAGGACGTGCAACTGTACGTAATATTTTAGATGGTAAAGACAAGCGCTTGTTTGTCGTTATTGGCCCTTGTTCGATCCACGATCCTAAAGCTGCAAATGAGTATGCTGATCGCTTGAAAGAGCTAAGTGAAAAAGTAAAAGATACGCTTTATTTAGTTATGCGTGTTTATTTTGAAAAACCACGTACAACAGTAGGTTGGAAAGGTTTAATTAATGACCCTGATATGAATGACTCTTTCAATATTGAAAAAGGGTTACATATTGGTCGTGGTCTTTTACTAGAATTAAATGAAAAAGGTTTGCCTTGTGCAACTGAAGCACTTGATCCGAACTCACCTCAGTACTACCAAGATTTAATTTCTTGGTCAGCGATTGGTGCTCGTACAACAGAAAGTCAAACACACCGTGAAATGTCTTCCGGATTATCTTCACCTGTTGGCTTTAAAAATGGTACAGATGGCGGTTTAACAGTTGCAACGAATGCAATGCAATCAGTAAAACACGGTCATAGCTTCTTAGGCTTAAATGAAAACGGTCAAGTTGCAATTATTAATACTAAGGGCAATCCTTACGCACACGTAGTTTTACGTGGTGGTAACGGTAAGCCAAATTATGATGCAACTTCTGTTGCTGAAGCTGAAGCTGCTTTAGCAAAAGCTAAAGTAAGCAATAAAATCATGATCGATACCAGTCATGCTAACTCAAACAAAGATCCATACTTACAACCTTTAGTTCTTAAAAACATCACAGAGCAAATTCTTGATGGTAATAAGTCAATCGTAGGCATTATGGTTGAAAGTCATTTGAAAGGTGGTCGTCAAGATATTCCTGAAAACTTATTTGATCTTGTTTATGGTCAATCAGTAACTGATGGCTGCATCGACTGGGAAACAACAGAAAAAGCCCTACTAGAGATGCATGAAGCATTAAAAGACGTTTTACCAAATCGTTAATCTTTAATATAGATATAAAACAGGCTCTCATGAGCCTGTTTTTTTTACGTAAAAAGCTCGATAAATCCCCAATAAAGTGATCTTGAATACTGATTCATCTGTTTAAGATATGTTTTGTAGTGCAATGTTTTTTTAACTATACTGCTGCCACATTTCCACTGTGTCGTATCACTGATATGAAGTCCAGTTTCCGTCAACATTTGCTAAAGTGGCGTACCTCTCTTGGTGCGATTACTTTGCTTTGTTTACTCTGGCATATTTTCTTACCCACGATGGTTCATATTGGCGTTGTACCTTCACTGTATGCAATGCCGAGTCACTGCCAAGTTACAGATATTCAAAATAGCTTAATAGATTCAGATAGCCATTCAAGTCATCACCATCATGCTATGCACGATAAAACGCAGCATGAACAGCATCTTCAACATCAAAAACATAATCTACTTAGTGATCATGCTAAAGAAGTTTTTGCGCTTGCAAGCAAGATCATGAAGCATTGTCCTTTATGTACTTATGGTGTTGACGCTGCTGCAATTGTTCCTTTTATTGCAATTATTTTTGTATTTTTATTGGCTTGGTTTACTCGTGTACGATGCCTATGCTATGCGTGGACAGAAGATCTGCATATACCACGTATCTACTATATTTTCCCAATTAAACAAGCACCTCCACTTGCTCTATAAAACGCAATTCCGTAAATATCGTATCCAGTGAGAACTGCGGTACCGCCTTGTTTATTGCTTTTTTTATAGAGTTTGATATGAATACTCAATTTCGTTTGTCAGTATTAGCTGCTGCGTGCCTTTCTGTTACTTACAGTTCAATTGCTTTAGCTGAAACTTCATCAAAAGATGAAACCAAAACCTTAGCGACGATTGTCGTCACTGCAAGCCGTGAGGGAGAATCGATTAGCAATACTCCTGCTGCGATTAGCAAAATCAGCAACCAAGATATTGAAGATAAACATGCAACATTCATTGGTCAGTTAGTGAATCAAACACCAGGTGTTTTGATGAATGACTTGGGTAATGAGCAGCACATGATGTCTATACGCCAACCAATCACGACTGCGGCTGTTTATCAGTATTTAGAAGACGGTATATCTGTGCGTCCTGTAGGTGTGTTTAACCATAATGCATTATATGAAGTGAATTTGGCTGGGATTGATAGTATTGAAATTCTGCGTGGTCCAGCCAGTAGCTTATATGGCAGTAATGCGATTGGTGGAACAATCAACTTCTTGACCAAAGCACCCAGTTTAACTCCCACAGCTGATTTAGGCGTGAGAGCAAGCTCTGAAGGTTATCGTCGTATTGATCTAGGTGCATCGAATACCTTTGATACCGAATTTGGAGAGCATGGCTTTAGAGTTTCAGGCTATGCCAGTGATCGCGGTGATAGTTGGCAAGATCACGCAGAAAGTAATAAGCAAAGTATCACTTTGAGGCATGATTGGCGCATATCTGATGCCACCCAAGTTAAAAATATCGTCAGTTATAATCATCTCAAAGCAGATATGACGGGTAGTTTAAATGCAGAGGATTTCAGTAAACGATCTGGTTACAGTTATCAAACCTTTACCTATCGTGAAGTTGATGCAACAAGACTTTCATCTCAATTAAGTCACAGTTGGAATGATCAAAACCAAAGTCAAGCGACACTGTATTAT
This sequence comes from Acinetobacter sp. SK-43, assembly GCF_015351505.1. Classification (NCBI taxonomy): domain Bacteria; kingdom Pseudomonadati; phylum Pseudomonadota; class Gammaproteobacteria; order Moraxellales; family Moraxellaceae; genus Acinetobacter; species Acinetobacter sp. SK-43. Next base: position 23,953 of record NZ_JADKPY010000050.1, on the reverse strand, counting down.
CGTGATAACACCACTGAACAGAATCCAAGTTATAACATCCGTACTGATGTTAAGAATGGCAAACCTACTGGAACATATACTGGCCAAACTACATATAATGCCTTTCAGTCTTATGGTTTAAATTTACAACATTCCATTAATTTTCACCCTGTGAAATTAATTGTTGGTGCGATGTCTGAACATTCGCCGAACCAAGCAAAAAAACTAATGATATTGAGGTGTTTCGCGATCTTCAAACACGTGTTTATACAGGGTTTAAACAACGCCAATTACTGCGTGATTTTAATGTCGATGTCAATAACCAAGCGATTTACACACAAGCAAATTGGCAAGCTTTACCAAACTTAAACTTAGTCGGTGGCGCTCGCTATGACTGGATCAGTTATGACTTTGACAATAAGCTTATTCCTTCTAAAGTGACAGGTGCTCCAGATGAAAAACGTAATTTCCATAAGGCCAGTCCACAACTCGGTTTTGTTTGGAATATTACGCCTGAATTAGATCCTTACAGCAATTGGTCACAAGGCTTTATTCCACCTGAAGTGAGTAGCCTTTATGGAGCAAATTTAGTCACACCTGACCTGAAAGAAGCAACCTTTGATAACGTTGATCTAGGTTTGCGTTTCAAGTTATTGGATGATCGCTTAGATGGCGAAATTACTTTATATCGCCTAGAAGGTAAAGATGAAGTGCTTAGCTTTACTAAACCTGACAACACACGTGAACCTCGTAATGCTGGAAAAACTTTACATCAAGGCATTGAAATTGGTGGAACATGGAAACTCAGCGAACGATATGACCAACGTTTAAAACTGTCAGGCAGTATAGCAAAACATGAATATAAGCAATTTCAACCCTCACTAACACTCGACTATAGCGGCAATACGATGCCTAGCTCGCCAAAAAGCTTTGGAACAGTTGAGTATCAGATTAAACCTATACCAGAACTATTACTTTCAGTCGAAGGTATGTATGTGGGTTCATACTGGATAAATGATGCCAATACAGAAAAGTATGATGGACATTCGATTTTAAACCTACGTGCAAATTATCGTAAAAATTCCTATGAGGTTTATGGGCAAATTCTCAATGCTGCTGATGTGCATTATGCAGAAATTACCTCTTTTAGTAATAACCAAGCCAGTTATACACCTGCTGCACCACGTACTTATTTATTAGGTTTACGTTATCATTTTGGGAAATAAGTCATGAATGCCAACCAATTGAAAAAGCTACTAAAGTTTCATCGTGGCTTTGGAATGGTACTTGGCATTCTCGTTTTGATGTGGTCTTTAACTGGTGTGTTGCATCCAATTATGAGTGCAACCCAACCACAACCTGCAAAACGTATGCCTCCATCCCAACAGCTTGATTTGAGGGATGGATTGTCCGTTCCTCAAATCTTAGAAATGCAGAAAATTACCGAATTTTCTGCAATACAAGTGATTGAACTTAATAAAGATCTTATCGCTTATCGAGTTTTAAAAACCTAATCAAAATATTGCTGAATATTTTGATCTTCATACTGGGCAACTTATTGAAGATGCCGAATTAAAAGATGCAAAACGTCTTGCAGTTTGGTACACCAGCTTAAGCCAACAACAGATTATTTCTGCTGAACTAGTGACTCAATTTAGCGATGATTATCCAAGCGTCAATCGTTTATTACCTGTTTGGCGTGTAGATTTTGATACTGGTTTAAGAGCTTATGTCGATCCAGCACAATCTCGATTAGCAACGATTTCCAATGATCAGAAAATGTGGATGGCACGGATCTTCCGCTTAGGACATACATGGACTTGGGGAGATCAACCGTGGGCAGGACAAAATCTCTTGATGCAAATTGCTTTAATTGGCATTCTTGCTTTGACCTTGATGGGAATCGGGTTGTTCTTCAAAATTCACAATCGTAAAAATCATCGTTTAGGTAAAAAACCAATTCGATTTTTTCATCGTTATCTGGGCATCAGTTTAAGCGTTTTTATTTTGTTATGGGTGTTTAGTGGTTTTTATCATGTTTGGCATAAAAAACCTGAACTTGTAAATATTCAGCCCATCTTCCATACGCAAGATCTAAATCCTGAAGCATGGCAATTGGCAGTTCAACACCCGATTCAGCGACTCAATGTTGTACCGATCGCTTTTGATCAGAATCAAGCTCATGCAGGCTGGATGATTCAATTGACTGGAAAACCACAGTTACAAGGGAGCATGACCGCAGCGAAAGAACATGATCACCATCATCATGCAAAAGATGCTGCCCCAGCCATTGAGTTAATTGATGCTCAACATGCTAAAAAGTTGAATCCTCTTGAGCAGAACAAATATTTGGCAGCATTTTATTTAAACTTGCCTTTTGAGCATTTTACTCAAAGTTCATGGGTTACACAGTTTGATGGTGAATATGGTTTTATCAACAAACGTTTACCTGTAATCAAAGTTGAAACTAATTTGAATGATCAGCTTAGACTTTATATCGAACCAAGTAGCGGTGTTATTGCGGCACAAGTAAATCAGCAAGATGCCTTAGAGGGCTTTAGTTTTGCATATTTGCATAAGTGGACATGGTTACCGATCGATAAAACGCTTAGAGACATTCTGTTGGCAACAATTGCGGGACTGATTACAGTATTGGTAATCTTAGGAAGTGTATTGGCAATTCGAAAACGTTAAAGCGGAATTGATCCTTCTTATTTGAGAAGGATCAAGCCTATAAAAATTCACTTAGATATAAAAGAAAGCAATCACAAAAGTTAATATTAAGCCTGTCTCACTCAACTCAATAGCAGCACCCACCGTATCACCCGTGATACCATCGATTCTCTTAATAAACAAAATTCTTAAGTAAACCAATATCAATAAAAAGCTGATTAAAGCAACTAATCCCATCCATTTAAATGCACAAAGTAATGTTGATGTAATGACAAAAACCATCCATGCTAGTGTTTTAGGAATAGAATCCGTTATTGACCGCCCTAATCCATTTGCTCGAACATATCGTGTTGTGAGAAATAAAAATAAAGGAACACTGCGACCCAGTATGGGTATTAAGATTAAAAATGCAGAGAGCCGTTGTTCTAGCAAGACATATAAAGCTGAAAACTTCATCAAGCAAACAATAACTAAACTTAGAACACCGATAGGACCACAACTTGGGTCTTTCATGATTTTTAAGGTCCGTTCCCGATCACCAAAACCACCTACCCAAGCATCTGCTGTATCCGCTAGACCATCTAAATGAAGTCCACCTGTAAGCCAAATCCAAATCACTAAAATAATGGTTGCAGCAAGAATAATCGGTAGTTTTACGAGAAGAATTGAAAGTCCAAATAGGGTTAATCCTATTAGCAAGCCTACAAGTGGATAAAAAAGTACAGATTGACCATTTTGCTTTGCAGTTGGTATCTGTTTTAGTTCGATGGGTAAAACAGTCAAGAATTGCAAAGCGATCCAAAATGGTGTCATTCTTTGATTTCCTCAAAACAGAGACTATCGTTTTTATACATTTTTACTGAATACAGTTGCCCAAGCTCAGCAGACATTTTTAATAAATCATTGAGATGTTTATGTCGTGCTAAACAAGTGAGTAATTTAATCACACCACCATGCGTAACAACTAATGCTCTATTCCATTGATTTATTTTCATTTGAGTGTGGATTTCATCAAAGCCAACTTGAACACGCTGTAAAAATTGTTCTAAAGACTCACCATTTGGTGCATGATATTTTGTTGGAAATTGCCAAAAATTTGCCAATAACTCGGGCTCATTTTCATAAATGCTTTGAGTCGAAATACCTTCCCAATCACCAAAATACATTTCTTTGATATGCATATTTAATTGCAAAGGTATTTCGAGTTGCTCTGCTAAATTGATCGCAAAGACATGACAACGCTGTAAAGGTGAACTAAAAATAACATCCCAATTAGTACCTCCAGCGACATATTGCTGTATGGTTGATTGCATCTGCAACCAACCATTTTCTGTTAGTTCATCATCAGTATGCCCACGTAAAGTATGGCTTAAAGTTGTTTCACCATGTCGCAGTAGATCAAGGCGCAACTTTATCTCCTGTCACTGCAGCTTCGGCAAAGGTTGCCATTTGATTATGTAAAACACATGCCAATTGCAGCATCAACAATGCCGCGCCTGCACCACTTCCTTCACCTAATCTTAGATTCATTTTTAAAATTGGCTGTGCATTTAATTCTTTAAGAATACGAACATGACCATATTCTGCTGACTGATGTCCAAATAGCATCCAGTCACGACAACTTGGCTGTATGCGAACAGCACATAAAGCTGCAACGGAACTAATAAAACCATCCACCACAATAGGCAAACCAATTTGAGCACAACGTAAATATGCTCCTGTCATAGCAGCAATCTCTAAACCACCTACTGCAGCTAAAATTTTTAAAGCATCATTCTTAACACTGGATTGATGGAGTTCAATTGCCTGATTGATGACTGCAATTTTATGTTGTAATTGTTGATTATTAATTCCTGTTCCGACACCTGTCAGTTGTGCTGCATCTTCATTCAACAACAAACATGCGATGGCTGAAGCAGAACAAGTATTGCCAATCCCCATTTCACCAGCGATAAAGATATCAGCCTGTTCTGACTGAGCTAACTCCACACTAGTTTTACCTAATGCTAATGCAGCAAAACATTCTTGTTCAGTCATTGCAACATGTTGAGCAAAATTGGCTGTTCCTGCACGAATACAATGTCGCTCTACACCGACATAATCATAGGGATCGCCTACCGTTCCACAGTCAATCACTTGTAACCGTGCCTGATGATTTCTTGCAATAACATTAATTGCTGCACCGCCAGACGCGAAATTTTGAAGCATTTGACGTGTCACGGCTTGAGGATAAGCTGAGATATTTTCTTCAACTACACCATGGTCACCTGCGAAAATCGTGATCCAAGGTTTTTGAATTTGGGGATGAACTGTACCCTGTAAACTTGCTAACTGAATCGCAAGCTGTTCTAACTCTCCTAAAGCCCCTGTTGGTTTAGTGAGTTGTTGTTGTCGCTGTTCGGCTAGATGTTTTACTTCCAAATCAATTTGTTGTGCCGATTCTATGTACCAAGCATTTTGCTCAATCATGTTATTTCTCATCTTTTAAAATCATTGGAAAGCCTGCAACACAAAACATCACTTTATGAGCAAGCTGACCTAAAGCTTGGTGCAATCGACCAGCTTCATCCACAAATCGACGGCTAATTTCACCCATCGGCACGACGCCTAGCCCTGTTTCATTACTGACTAAAATAATTTCAGATTTAAGTTTGGGTAATATTTCTAATAACTTGTCTGTCTGTTGCTGCTGCAAATCTTGATCTTCAGCTAACAATAGATTGGTCAACCATAAGGTAAGGCAATCAACCAAAATGATTTGATGTTCTTGATCTAGTTTTAATAATTGATCCGCCAGAAAAATAGGCTCTTCACAAAGTTTCCATTGCTTAGGTCTTTGCTGTTGATGATGTTGAATTCTTTGCTGCATTTCATCATCTAAAGCTTGCGCCGTGGCGACATAAATCACAGGGATTCCACGCTGCTGAGCTATATTTTCAGCCAATCGGCTCTTACCCGAACGTGCACCACCCAAAATTAATTGCAACATATTAACCTAATACCATTTGATGATAAGGATATAGTAATCCTTGTAAAATCTGAGCCTTATAATAACCGAAAGTCAATTGATTCACTTGAATTTTAATTCTTTTGGCTTCAAAGCTTTTTATTCGCTCCAAAACAAGATCACTACTCCATGCATCGCTATAAAGTCCAATCGTAATATGTGGACAATATTGCAGTGCCGCTATTTCATTCGAGACAAGTGCAAGCTGAGAACGGATTTTTTCTAAAATTTTTTCTCGATCGATGATTTTAATAAATAAAGCACTACTAAAACTATCGATCGTTGTGAGTTCTAATTCAAAGGGTTCAAGTTGTATTTGATTGATAGATTTTAGATGTTGTAAGAATTGTTCATGTGAAAAATCATCATTGTATGGAGAAAGATGGCTATTTAGAAAACCGCACACGAATAACGTAATGTGATACTGACGTTGATTCGACCTAATAAGAAAATCTGAGAAATGTATTTTGATCGAATCTAAATATTCAACTAACTCTGGTTGATCAATTTCGATATACCACAAAGCATAATCTGTACGACCATGATGCCATTCTGGATAGTCGCGAATTTCAGTTTTTACGAGTTGACTAGATGTTTGTAATAACACAACGACAATAACGCTCTGACAGTTGTGTTATTCAAACATAATTTACTGGCAAGATTAAATAATTTTAAAAATCATTTAGGCTGTTTCAAACTCGGCATTTGTAACACGAAAAGATTGCCCTAGCTCTGAAATCTTTAATTCAGCAGACATTGCTGTATAAATCGAGTCAAACAAATCTTTCCTTTCATGCTCAGTAATGTCCATTTGCTCAATAGAGTTTTGTAAATGCGTAATCACATCATCAACAGGAATTTCTAAAAGCTTAACCGAGTACACATAACCCGAAACAGCACCTTGTAATAAGTACTTATATGGCAATTGTTGCACGATATGATTTTCAATACTGCCGAGTACGCGTTCGTTGTAACCCAATTTTCTCAATGGATCACGAGCAACACGCTCACATGGATCTTTATAAGCAGAACGGCATGAGCTCATAAAACTTTCAGCCATGCGATCAAGTTGTTTGGTTTGATTCGGAACGATATTTACCAATCCAGCTTTCACCTCACTCACCAATTGCTCAGCAAATTTCTTGATCTTGTGATCTGCTAAAGCAATTCCAATCATTTCATGATCAATAAGACGCGCCTGCCAAGCGATCATGGCATGGCAGCCATTCCAGAGGCGATTTTTAATGATTTGAATATCTGAGATTTGATCAACTAAGATCATTTGGCGCATTTTATTTAACAGCGGACTTCGATTTTCAACATAGATCGGCATATCTGTTTCGCTATGGAATAAAATTAAATCCATATTTTGTAAAAACTGCCCCGCTTGGAATTGATCGCGCATTTCCTCTAATGATTGGCTGAGCTGTCGTTCCTGTTTTTCAGTTAATGCCGTTTCATCTGATAACTCAATCGTTTCTTCATTCAAATCAGCTTGATACTGTTTAAATAATCGATGCTTAATATTGAGTTGGCGATACAAGGCTTGATCAGTCAATTTTGAGACCATGCGATTGACCACCGTATCACAAAAATAATGCTCACTTAAAATATGCTCAGCAATATCTTCATCCGTGATCTCAAGCAAAGCTTCACGAATATGTTTGAGCACCAAATATTTTGCACAGACCTTGTTTAAAATAATTAGGAAAGTGATTGGTTCATGATTATTCAAGTCTTGTGACATGAAACGTGCCAATAAACCTTTAGCAATTATTTTTGATTCAGATGCTATCGCATGTTCAGGCAAACATAATGCAACAAGACTTGATTGCGTGTACATTTCAAGCATCTGTTTGTCATTATCAGCGTCAATAACAGTCAAGTTATCAATTCGCTCATCAAAAGATGATTGCCCATATCGAATACTGTAGCTACCAAAACTGTTCACTGATTCCAAATACAATTTATTTCGCGTGGAAGCCAAAATACGTTTTGGACGCGTATATCCATCCCAATGCGAAAGAATTTGAGCAATATACCCACCGCCAATTGCACCAAAACCATGAATCCCAACGGTTAATTGATTCAAACTTTGCGGAAATGGTTCTTGTAGTTGTGGCATATCCATTTCAGGAATGTACTGATCTAAAGCATTTAAATATTCATACAGATCCTGATAATAAAAATTTGCTTTCGCTAACATTCGATCATTTGGTTCTTTAATATCTTTAAATAAAATCGTAATACCACCTGCATCATGAGCCGAACAGATTCCATTTTCTGAATCTTCAAACATCAAACACTGACTAGGTTGTAAATTTAATTTTTGCGCAGCCGTAATAAAGATTTCTGGATGAGGTTTACCCTTTTCGACTTCATCCCCACACACTAACAGATCAAAAAATTTATAAACATTGGCATTAATTAAGTATTCTTCTGCTATAGCACGTCGACTAGATGTCGCAACTGCCATTCTTAGACCAGATTTACGTAATCGTTCTAAAACTTGAATTAAACCTTTTTTGATTGGAACACCATTGTGACGCACTGATTCCAACTCAAGCTCATCAGCACGTTTTCTAATTGCTTGATATGGAACATCTTCCCCATAAAATTTCTTTGCAAGTTGCTCCGCAGTTTTTGCGCTCAGACCTAAGCACTGCATTAAATATTCATCTGAAAATTCCTGTCCAATAAGCTCTTCTGATGCTTGTTTCAATGTTTCGAAGCGTAATCGCTCTGTATCAAACATTGTTCCATCCATATCAAAAAGTGCCCCTTGAACAGGAAAATCATGAAAAATCAACATCTTTACTCCTCTTATATTGTTTTACTTCTAATAGGCTAACCCAGAAATGAGCTTAAATTTCGACCGTTAAATAAATGAAATAAATTTGATTAATAAATAACCAAACAACCATCTATGTTTACGTCCTAAGATGTAGTTATGTAAGTTTCCTTGCTTTTTAAAAGAATATATGAATGATTTTTAATCACACTAAGCGTTTAATCTTCGACAAAAGAACTCACATCTTCTCCCTTTTTGACTAAAACCCACCCTATACATATCCCAACCAATATCATTAAAGCGAATAAAAAATAGAAAGGTAGATTTTGATCAAATTGATATAAATAAGTGCTAACTAGAGGACCAAAAATCAAACCAAAAGCTTGAGTTGCAGTGCAATATCCTGCCATTTTAACTTGTGAATCTTGTGTAACTGCTTGTGCTGCCCCTGTTGTAAATGCAGGTAATAAGCAAGCGACTGAAATACCATAGAAAATATAACTGGCTTGAAATACCACAATACTTTGTGCATAAAGAGATAGTAGCAACCCAAAGCACATGGTCAAAATGCCGATTAATACAAGACTATGTAGTTGTAGCTTAATCACTTTTACGATCAGCAACTGTGTCACTACCAGACAGATACCCACAACAACCATACATTGAGAGAAATACACTGCGCTTTGCTGACTACTCAGAAAGAATTTATCTTGTATATAAAATCCAGCAGTCATGTTTAATGTCACGATTGCAACATAAGTAGAAAAACCTAAAACCAACCAAATCAAACTTTGCTTGATAATATTTTGCTGATTCAAAACTGTATTTGAACTTTGTTCTGATGTCTTATCTGCATCTGATCTTATATCAGCCGTTTTCTTAAAAAACATACTGAGTGCCAAACTGACTAATGCCAGTAAAGCAACCGCGAACCACATCGGAAATAATAGTCCACCATACAATAACAACGAAGTCGCCAAAGGTCCGACAATCATACCAAAGCTGTTCATCGCACCAAACAATGCCATATTCTTGCTACGAGTCGTTGTTTCAGTTGATTCTGTCATGACATAACTTTGTAGACCAATTTGTGGCATTGCCATAAAAATGCCAGTCGAAGCACGACTTAAAACCAATAAAATAAAAATCAATACTGAAGACAAAATTGCATCTAAGCCCAAAGCCAGTATAAAAGTAAAAAGCGCCCATGTTATGGTCATTCCTATAAAACCATAATTCACTAAATTTTGCGGAGACTGATTACTTTTGTTCTTTGCGATCCATATTGAAGCGATCGCCATACAGATCGCCCCTGCGGATACGATGACTCCTCCTTGGAATTCGGATAAATGTAGCTGTCGAGTCAAAGGTGCCAGTAAAGGAAGTATCATGGAAAAACACGTTCCATTGATTAACGCAGCCAAAGCTAAAAATTTTAAATGATTATTCATCATGGAATTCATCAAAAGAAAAGGCATCTAAAAGATGCCTTTTGGATAAGATTAGTACTTGAGAGTGTAGCTCAAACCATAGGTACGACCTTGAGCAGCCAAGCTCGAAATATCGCCGTAAACCGTTGAAACTGCTTGGCTATAAACAGACTTATAGTCAGTATTCCACACGTTATATACACCAAAACCTAAAGTCCCTGGACCTGCTTTTGCATTGGCAATCACATCCATCACTGCAAAACCTTTGATTTCTGCTGGTGGACGAGTACTACCATTCGCAATCGCATCTTTACGTGCTTCATCCGTACCATCAATAGCCAAAGCTTGTACTCTTAAGCCTAAACCATCATTGAATTGCCAGTCGGAATAAACCGTTGCTTTCAAAGGTGCTACACGAATTGCATCTAACTCTTGCCATTTACCATTTGAGTTTTTGAACTGACCACGTGTATAAGCTAAAGTCCCACCTACATTCCAATCATCTGAAACGGTATATTTGACATTACCTTCAACACCATACACACGTTCATCTGTATCAATAACTTCAATTGCAAAACTTGGAGGACCAAATTTTAATGACTTATCAGATTTGTTATAGAACGCCGTGATCCCTGTGCTTAATGCATCATCTTGTAGACGCCAGCCCAACTCAAAACTATTTACTTTGATTGGATCAATTGTTTGGTTACTTACGACAAAGTTTGCAGGAACATCTCTTAGCATACGTTGTACATCAGGTAAATTTGCACCTTGCGAGAAATTTGCAAACACCTGTTGTGCATCAGTTAAATGATAAAGTGCGCCTACATTAAAGAGTGTTGCATCATGCTTAACTGAACCACCTTTTAAAGTTTTAGCTTGGTATGTTGGAACGAAATCGGCAACCATTGCTTCAGAATATGGAACTGAGTCTTTAACATCACTATCGATGCGCTCATGACGAATACCAGCTTGTAGATTTAAGCGATCAGTTGCTTCAAATTGACTTTGTAAGAAGAAACCAAGCTTTTCAGTATCTACCTCAGGACCAAAAGCATAATTATTTAAAGGCTTAAACTTAAGACCATTACTACTGATAAAAGTATTTAGATCATAAAGTTGTGCTGTTTGTTTGCCATTTTCTTTATCATAATCTACGCCATAAGTTAGATTTAATGCACGTTCAGCCAGATTGAGTTTACTCTGAAGTGCTAAACGAGCACCAAAAACATCAATATCTGTTTCTGATTGAGTAACAATAAATGTTCTTCCACCTGGAATGGATGCATGTGCTAAAGCATTTGCACTTGGGAAGAATCGCCCTTTTTCAGTACGATAATAGGCCTCTGCATTTAAAGTCTGACCAAGAAAATCCTGATTTTCATATTGTGCATTTACTGCACTGCGCTTAGTACGTGGTTGAGTATCAAGCTCTAAACCTTTTACAGCTTTTTGACTAGGTTTTGCCCCTAGAAGTAAAACAGATAAGCCTGGACCATAATCAGCGCCATATTCACTGTCCTGCTCATCATTATAGTATTGCGCACCGATACTTAATTTTTGCTTATCTGCCAACTGCCAGCTTAAACGACCATTCACATCTACAGTTTCAGTATCTTGACGATCTGTTTGTGCAACTTCTGGACCTACACGATCACCTCGACTATCTTGAATTTCACCGCGTTGTGTATAGCTAGCACCTATAAAACCACTCCAATCCCCTTGGTTAAATGATGCAGACTGAAACGCTTCATAAGCTAAAGCATCACTTTTGAAATTATCACCTGAAGTAACGCCGAGTTTGGTTTCAAAATTTACACCATCACCCGAACCTCTTTTGGTGATGATATTGATGATACCACCTGTAGCACCTGCACCATAAATACTACTTGCACCTGACACGACTTCAACACGTTCGATCATGTCTGGGCTAATGCTATTTAGCTGACGTGAACTATCGCGTGAGCCTGTTTGAGGAACACCATCAATCATATATTGCACAGTACGACCACGCATGGTCATCCCATAGTTACTGGTCGTACCTGAACTTGGTGTTAAAGATGGAACCAACAGTCCTAAAATATCTGCGGTACTTTTACCAGCAGCAGCTTGTTTTGCAATGTCTTCTTGGCTAATACTGTAAACAGTTCCCGCAATCTCAGCGATACTTTGAGCTGAGCGAGTTGCTGTCATAACAATTGGTGCCAGTTGAGTTGGCTTCTCAGCCTCAACCGTTGCACTTTGATTTACGGTTGAAGTCTGCTCGACATTTTGAGCATAAAGTTGCGTACTGATCGCCAAGCTGAGCAGTGTTAATGATGTCGAAAGTGAACGAACTTTCATAAATGACCCCTAGATGAGTTGTTGCGTTTGTTTTGCTTTGCTAATAAGCAGTTGACTAAGCAACACGCTTAAAACAGATGAAACTGCGAGAATGAGATAGAAGTTTCCATAACCATATGCTTTGGCCAAGAAACCTGAGACTGCACCGCCAATGAAATAAACCAATAGTTCGAAGCAAACTAAAATCGTAAAATCAGTACCAGCTTGTTCTTTGGAGCTGGTCTGCATGAAATGTGCATACAAGGCTGTCATCGCGATATAGCGGATGGCAAGAATGACAATGACAAAGCCACCAAGAAGTAAATGCCATTGATTCAACCAACTGAGTAAAACCGCAACACCCAACAAGGCATAAACCAAACTACGTGCCCAACCAGCCCAGATCAGCAATTGTGTTGCGGCTATTTTTTTTAATAAAAATGCAGCTGAAACAGCAGCTAATAATCCAATCCCTGCACCTATTACTGACATCAGTACGCCGATCTGTGCCAACGACCATTTCTGATCAATCAGCATCGGATTCAGCATCGCCATAGCTGGTGCTTCGACAATTCGATAACATACGATCAAGGCTAATGCCCATAACATTTCTGGACGTTTAAATGCACGGATCAAACTTGGCGGCTGTTTTGAGATTTTCTCTGCATTTGATTTTTCTTTAATTTGGAAAATAGCCAACATCGTCAATGCTGTCATAGCGGCTAAGGAAATCAGTGCAGTTTGCCAACCATAAAGCTCATACAGCCATAAAGTTGCTGCTCCACCAACCATACTGCCAAGCGCAACACCTATACTTTGCGCCATACTGCCTAGTCGATACTCAGATTCTGAAAAGGTTTCGACCGTATAGCCATCAATTGCGATATCTTGAGTTGCAGCAAAAGTTGAAATCCATAAACCGACAATAACAAATACACCAAGACCGTAATCGAATTGGGTAAGTGCCAAAGCAACGCCCCCCAACACCAAAGCTATTTGCGTAAACAAAAGCCAAGTTTTACGTTTACCGAGTTTTTTGAAATAAAAACGATCGATTAGTGGTGCCCAAAAAAACTTGAATGCCCAAGGAATATAGAGCAGCGACAACATGCCAATCCAACGTAAATCTACGCCTTGATGACGCAGAATCGCAGGTAAGGCCACATTATAAAAATACAGTGGTAAGGCATGCGCGAGATATAAAACCACCACGACACTCAGGCTCAAGGCTGAGACTTTCTGAATATTTAATGAATTTTGATTCATAAATACCTCTGCAAAGCCCATTGTGTGGCTTCAGCTTTATCTACGCTCACAAAATATGGAACATGCCAAGCTTTGTGCAGAGCTGGTGTATCCAATCGAATACGATCTTCTTCATCTTGAGCAATACGAGCAAAACCCAAGCAATATTGGTAAAAATCTTGTTTATATTGTTTATACCACTTGCCTTGGATTGCTCTATATTCCTCCGGAAATTCTGTATTTGCATCGGTTTGCATGATCAACACAAAATTTCGCTGATGTTCGAAATAGTGCTGAATTCGTGCTAACCATTGTTCAAATTCTGCAACAGAGACATTCGCCGCAAAGCGCATGTCTAAGATATGCATTTCATTGATATATAAGCTCATATAACACTCAGGAGTTTGGCTGGCTGATCTGCTAGCTGTTGTTGTGATGTTTGGTAATATTCCCCAAACTTGTTATAGAAAGTTTCTCTAAAGCAGTAGTACAACATCGCTGTTTTTTCAGGCATCGGTATTAAACGTTGGCTTTCATAACAAAGCTCTGCCACCACTACTGCATAAGGTTTAACGGTATGATCTGGCTCACCCACAATTTTTTTAGCTTTCGAATGTTCAAAAATGTAAAAGCTGAGTAAACGAATGGTTGGTCTCAAGAAACCTTTGCCAAACACAGATTTGTCACCAAACAGGAGATGCCAACCGAGATCATTGTCATCACCATCGTAATAACGACCTAAACGATCTCGTTTACCTTCATAAATTTCGGTATAGCCCACATCTTTGCCATCAATTCCGACGATTAATAAACGGTGATGGTCATCTGCTAACATTTTGTCGAAGTAAACTTGTAACTCTAGTTCCGATTTATTTAACTGCCACTGAGGAATTACATGTGGCTCATGCATCCATTGATGTAATAAAGGAATATCCTGTGGATATTGCACTTGGCGTAAGTAGTACTGTGTACCATCTTCAAAGTATTCAAAATAATCTGGTAATTGCTGAGAGATTGTTTTCATATCGAACCTATAAAATGACGAATAAAATTAGCCCGCTTTCGCTTGGCGTGGTTGTTCTGCCCATGTTTTCAATGTTTCTGGGCTAACTGGATTTGCAATAGGATCAAGGAAGACAGGAACAGGACGTTCTGCTTCATCGTTATAACTTGTGGTAAATAGACGTACACGGTTTAGACAAATTTTGGTGTAACTTGGACGCAGCATGGCGAATTTATCAGCACGTTCAGCCAGTTCTGGATGTTTTTGGTTAAACTCAACAATCGTTTTGGAAATGGTCTGCCAAAAATCAAGCTCAGAATATTCAGGATAGTCTTGCAAGAACACATTACAGATATAACGGTAATGCACCATGAACAGACCAGTGAAGATAAAATGGCTTAGATCGGTCGCTTCGTGACGGAGTAATAAATCTGCTTCAGATGGTAACTGAGTTAACTCAGGAAAATCCTCATCCACTAAATTGATGTCGTCAATGAAGTCTTTTAATACCATGGCTTTCGGCACACCATTTTCATGTACCAACATCGTGTTTTCGCCGTGTGGTGAAAATGCCAAACCATAGCGATACAAGCAAAGTAACAATGGACTCATGCACACTTGAGCAAATTGAGCTAACCAAGCTAAAGGACTTAATCCTGATGCTTTGATCAGCACGCTCAGGATCGATTGACCAGAAATATCACGATGTAATAGAGCTGCTTGAGAGAGAACTTGTTGTGATGAATCAACATAGCGATCAACACTTTCACGCCACAAACAACCGAATAGTTCTTTAAATTGATATGGTGCGCCGTCAATGCGGTCAAAACATGGCTGGTCAATGGTTAAAGTTGCAACCTCACCCAAGAAAATCACACCTGTATTTTGTAAGTCTTGATCTTGTTGATGAATCTGTTTTAACCATGCGGTCACTGCTGGAGCTGCAAGATTACGTTTTGAGGGTAATCCACGATAAACAGCAGTATTAAAAATACTGACTGGCAGTTTAATGTAATGACGTTGTAGATTTGATGTATTGCATAATGTGCGAATGGACTGCATTGGCACATAACTATCTTGACTAATATTCAGTTCAATAATTTTCTGATCAACAATCTCATTGGCATAAGTTGGCACGAGCCATTGGTGCCATTGCCATGCATGTACGGGAATCAAAAAATAATTTTGAGGGTCTAGATTTTTTTCTTTCAAAATTTGGATGAACTGTTGCAGCTCATTGGCATCAAATTCATGTTGATATAAACCACATGCACTCCAATCTTCAGTGCTTCGATACTCTGCTAAATCACGATGTACAGCTAACCACAACACTTTAACTTCAGGAGAAAGTTCTGGCGCTGAGCTAAGATAATCATCATAACCAAAACCCATACGCCCCTTACTCATGATGAGCCAAGGATGACCTCGTAGCATGCCTTCAACTTTGTAATGAGGCTCAGTCAAAACCGCTGTGCTTGGCAAACGCGTTTCATTGAACAAATGCGCTTCTGCCAACCAAGTATTATTCATTTCTTTGATCAAATATGCTTTGGTAAATGGCTTTACATTAGAACTGTCAGACATTGCGACAATAAACTCATGTAAGTTCCAAGCAGGTTGATCATTTTCCTGACTGTGAGTCACATCACGTACTGAAGCTTTCTGAATATTCCAATGTCCGAGTAGATATTGATGTCCTTGAAATTCATACTGACGATTGCCTAAATCTAAGCGATAATGCCCTGCTGACAATGCTTTAACTTCAATAATTTCTTCATATAGAAACTCTGCAATCGCCATTTCAATAAGACGTTGCCCTGCGGCACGCCATTGCTGCTGATTAATTTTTAAAGTTGCAAAGTTCATATCAGTTTCTCATAAGTTGAATGTACAGAAGCAGTTTGTGTCCATTTATTAGCACCACGACGATTAGGATGCGCCGTCATCACGTTCTGTTCTGTTTTCTTGAAAATTGAATGGTTTTTATTGGGAGAATTTTCGCAAAGGCACTCGTTTGATTGTGCTTTGTCATCTGCCATACAAATTTTTGGATTTTGAGAGAGATTAAAGTGTTGGAATGTCTGCGCTTGATTGCCTAATTCATAAAGAGGCTCAGCAAGCACTTGATTAATGATCGTTGCTGCACGATAAGCACCAAGACCTAAATCAGGTGTGCCGACACCATGACTATGCATTTCTTGATTTTGAACAAAGATATGGCCATTCAACCTGTGTACAACGCGATAGTCGTCTGTAATCTGCCAACGCTGTTTATGATCAAACTCGATATATGGCTTGAGCAACTGCATAAAACCAAAATCAGGTGTGAAATAACCCGTTGCGGCTACAAGAAAATCACAGTCGAGATGAAAAGACTGAGCTGTAGCACGATGCTGGAAATGCAGTCGGATTTTTTGTGTATCCAATGCTTCTGCATCTTTCAAATCACATTGACTATGCAAATGTGTCTGTATGCTTTGACCTGCAATGCTACGGTGATAAAGTCTTTGATAAATTTCCCGAATGGTTTTTGCACTAATCCCCTTGTATAACAAGGCTTGTTGCTTTAACTGCTGCTCTTTCTGCTGTGCAGACAAATCATAAAAATGTTGTGCATAATCAGGGCTAAAATGTTCTAAACCTAATGGCGCATACTCCATTGGGAAGAAACCTTGAGAACGGGTAAACCAATGCAAATCAAACTGATGATTGTCGGTATCTTGCTGTTCGTCAAACAAGTCGATAAACACTTCAGCTGCGGATTGCCCCGAACCTAGTACAACAACATCGCCATGTAAATCTGTATCTACATGCATCATATACTGTGCTGAATGCAGACATTGTTGCGGACGGACTTTCTGAATCTTTGCCAAACATTCAGGCAAATAAGGCACATTACCACTTCCAATCACTAAATGACGGCATAAATAACTTTGCTGAACACCATTTGATTCAACGACTACTTTAAAACCTATCGTTTGGGGTTCAATCCTCAAGACACGAGATTGGTATTCGATACAATCAAGTTGTTCTGCAACCCATTGGCAATAATGGTTATATTCACAGCGCGGAATATGTGGCTGCTCTAAAAAGTAAAATTTATACAAACGTTGCTGATGACGCAGATAATTTAAAAAGCTAAATGGACTGGTTGGATCAACCATCGAAACCAAATCAGCCATAAACGGTACTTGCAATACCGTATTAGGTAGTTGCATACCTGCATGCCAATCGAATTGCGCCTTTTGCTCAAAAAACACGTAATTGAGTGAGCTTTTGTTTTGTAGCAAACTCGCCAGACTTAAATTAAAAGGTCCTAGACCAATTCCAATAAAATCAAGCATAACTGACATCCTTCCGTGAAATACGCAGTGGATTTGGCAGTTGCACGTAAACAGACTGATTTTCGACAGGCGCGATCAATTCGTCTAACTCATGCAAGCGTGTCAGCAAGTTACCCTTATAAGGCAGAGTTGAATTGAACAGTAATCCTTGCAATAAGGTGCTATCAGGATATTGTTGTAATTGTTCTTCTAAAAATTCAGTTAAATGCGCTAACAATTCATCTTCAGTGATATAGCCTGTCGCACCGATGGCATTAATAATCCCAAACAAAGTATTGCCGAAGAAATAATAACTAAAACGTTCATCAACAAAATCTTTCGGACCTACCGCAAAGGCTTTTTCTTTCAGTTCAGGTAGCGCTTGTAGAATTTCATTCGCAAACTCTTCAATATAATAAAAACCTTGGTTATCACGTAACCATAAAGTTTTAGGAAAATGATTTTCGAGTTCCAATAATACATTTTGTTGATGTGACTCAAATGCCATACCGAAACGATGGTACAGATACATCAAGGGTTGCAAACTGACTTCGAGGAAACGAGTAAACCAATCTAAAGCAATCTCTGAAAAATCCATCTCAGGATGAGCTTTTGAAATCTTGGCAAATAATGCGTTAAAACGATTTAAAGATTTGCTTGGATGATCCTGACACAAGGATGCAATACAAGTGACTTGCTGTTGAGGATGGAAAGGCTGATCTCTAAAAATGCAGATACTTTCATTAACCACTTCATCATCAATTTTCAAGGCGATCCAAGCTGGGTCATTGACTGCCTTTAAACTTGGACATTTTTTTAGAATATTCTGACCAAACTCACTGTGACACAGACGATGTGTTAATTCACCACGATGACACTCTTTGGCTAAATTCACTCGAATAGAATTGGTAATCATCACAGAAAGAGATGGCTTCACCATCCACGGAGCGTTGAAGCTTGCCAATGTACGAATGGATGTTGTTGGAGAGAATTGCCAGCCACGTAAACCTAAATCAATCAATTGCCCTGTTTGCTTCAATCGTTCAAACCAAGCTTTACCCTGTAAATAACGAGCTTGCCAAGGATGCAATGGGAGTAATTTATATTCGCTATGGGTTTTAACTAGATTGAGATCATTTTCAGATAAATACCACTGTAATGCCGTTTTTAATTGCGCTGAAATAGGTTCATCAGTCGCACTACCTTCCGCAATGAAATCTTGGTGCACTAGCCAATAATGAAGTTGTGTCTTGCCTTTGTGTTCAGGTGAAAACTTTAGCCAATCCTCATGCACAAAACCTGTTCTACTTTTCGGCGCTGGGTGCATGCTATGCCCCAAAATCAATGCCTGTTCAGTTTCAATAAAGCTTTGACCAGCTTTAACCAAGTCATCAAAATCAGCTTCACGTTGTATTAAAAACTGTTGCAGTGCATCACGGCTTTGAATCCACTTTTCTAGTAAAGAAGCAGCATCCAAAGGTAAAGATGATTCAGAAACTAGTTCTTCAAGTAATAACCCAACGATTGCAACTGGACTGAATGATTTTGGCTGACCTGAAATTACGATTTGAGGAAGATTAGCTAACCGATGTCTACCAACACGGCTGACATAAGATAATGGGAAATCACATTGAGCATGAATAGAATTAATCGGAATAGATAACAGCGTCAAACCTTGGCTAAACGCTTGTTGTTGCGGACTTTGCTGTGTTTTATTAAGCAAGTGACCTTTGCCAGTTTCTTGCGTATATGCGTTGACGAAATGTTGTATCGCCAACCGATTGGCAAGTGATTGCATCTGTCGGTATCCTCTATAAAGAGAGAGTTAGTTTTTTTTCGAATGTTTGAGCTCAAAACACTTCTCAAATACAGCAACGACTGCATATAAGATTAAAGTAATGATAATAATTATCATTTATAATAGCAATTACAATATTTTCCTAGCAGTTTATTATTCAAAACATTGATTAATATAGATAAAATAAAGAAATAGATGATTATAGATACAAAAGATAATAATTCTCATTATTATATATTCTAATGAGAATCTGAAATTTTATTGTTTTAGTAGATTAAAGTATTAAAGCATAAGCTATAGGTGTCAGATAAAGTCCCTAACTATCCAATAGATCAGAGAAAGTTGCATTTAATAACTTTGCTAGATCATTAGGATCTAAACCAATATCCAGCCCTCTTTTCCCACCACTGACATATATTTTATTAAATGTCTGAGCCGTCGCATCAATGACGGTTTTTAGACGTTTCTTCTGCCCTAATGGACTAATTCCACCAACTAAATAACCAGTCAAACGTTCAGCATCTTTAGGATTTGCCATTTGTAATTTCTTACATCCCACCGCTGCTGCAACTTTTTTTAAATTGAGTTGATGGTTTACAGGTAAGATCGCAATAAAATAATTTTTTTCATCTGTGACCATTAATGTTTTGAAGACTTCTTCTACACGTAAATTGAGTTTTTCAGCAGCTTCTAAACCAAAACTCTTCGCGTTAGCATCATGTTCATATTCATGAATCGAGAATGCTATTTTGTTTTTTTCCAATAACTTAAAAGCTGGTGTCATTTGATATCTGGGTTATTTCGATGATTCTTAAGTTTGATAAGTGTAGCATTTTAAAGAAAATATTTTCAATTTGCTTAGGCTATTTTGAATAGTGTTCTTGATAATTATTTTTCAAACCTTATATAAAGACTGAATGCAATTGAGAAAGGCGCAAAAACTTCATGAGTTATAAACATAATAATCTGATGGCGATGCGTCAAAGCTACTGGGATGATGAATCTTCTTCTACCGTTCAAGCTGAAAAGCAATTTCTCCGTGATACTTTGGTTGAAGAAGGTATTTTCGAGAATGCGACTTTAGACGACACCAAGTACTTTTTCTTCACATTACCCAGTATTATTATCGTGAAAGCTCATGCTTTAGGTTTTCATCATAGTATTGTCAAACGTATGTTGATTAAGCATATACATACAAACCGAGCAGCTCTAATGCGTAAATCAGCACTAAAAATTCAGTTTAAAATTTAGTACATATGTATAAATAGCTGACTTAAGCGACCTCTAATTTGCTTAGGCTATTTAAATATTGTTGACTTAAATCACAAATTTAGACTGATAATTCAAGCGATTGAACTATTTTAATACGTTCAAACGCTGTAATATCCACTACAATTTAACTCTCGGCTTTCCTCCCCCTCCGATTTCAGCATAGGATTTTTCTTTCATGTCAGATCAGAACGATAAGCTCAAGAATCTAAAAACCTCGTCTGTGGATCGTCGCTTATCTATTGCAAAAGCTTCTTTACTTGCTGGAACTCGTTGGGCAACTGCAAGTGCTACCTCTATGTTTTCTAGTGAGGAAGAAAAAGAGAAGAAACGTAAAAAAGCGATGGCTGATCAAGCCCATTATTTGGTCTCTGAAATTGGAAAATTAAAAGGTTCAATTGTTAAAATTGGACAAATGATGGCTTTATATGGTGAACATTTCTTACCAGAAGAAATTACTCAAGCACTCAATACGCTGAATAATCAAACTGTTGCTTTAGCATGGCCTGGAATCAAAGCGCACTTACATGAGCAACTAGGTTCGAAACTCAATGATCTAACGATTGATCATGAGCCAATCGGTACTGCATCATTGGCACAAGTTCACCGTGCAATTCGTAAATCTGATGGTTTAGAAGTTGTATTGAAGATTCAATACCCTGGTGTTGCAGAAGCGATTGATTCTGACATGAATCTTTTCAAAAACATGCTGAAGCTCACACGAATGGTTCCTCAAACACGTGAGTTCGACCAGTGGTTTGATGAAGTTCGTGAAATGATGCACCGTGAAGTGAATTATGACATTGAGGCAGCGACAACTCGACGTTTCGCAGAACACTTGAAAGATGACCCGCGTTATATTGTTCCACAAATTGTTGATGAATTCTGTGCTGACAAAGTTCTATGTATGACATTTGAGCGTGGAGTACCTATCAACAGCCCTGTTATGCTTTCTTTACCTCAAGAGCGCCGTAATCAACTTGGTGAAGCTTCACTAGAAATTGCAGTACGTGAGCTGTTCGAATGGGGTGAGATGCAAACTGATCCTAATTTTGGTAATTACCTTGTCCGCTTAGGCAATGGTGATGATGTAAAGGATAAGATTGTATTGCTCGACTTCGGGGCGATTCGCCAATTTGATGACAATTTACTTTCTGTCGCACGTAATCTTATCCATGCAGGATATGATCATGACAAAACTGCTATGGTTAAAGCGATGACAGGTTATGAATTTTTTGATTCGATGCCTGAAAGTGTAAAACCAGGTATGGCGGATGTGTTTTTAATTGCGACCGAAGCTTTTAGTAACCCAAGCAATAATCCTGATATGCCTGCTGGTGTGATGGATGAACAAGATCGTTATGATTGGAAAAAAAGCCAACTACATAGTCGCGTAATGCAGCAAGCTGCTCAGTCTATGGCTTCTCGTTATTTCTCAGTCCCTCCTAAAGAATTTATGTTTATTAGCCGTAAATTCATTGGTGCTTATACTTTCATGACAGTGATCGAGGCGAAGACAAATGTTCGCAAAATGATTCGTCAATTTGCATAAACTAAATTAATTCAGTCATATTGACCAATCTGCTCTGTCAGTTTGGTCAATTTTTTTTGCTATAATTTTTTTAATTTTTTTAAATTATTTTAAATTATTTAAAAACATAAACTTATTTATCTTTATTCACTTAATTAACCCTTTATCCTTCTAATATTGACACGTCAAAGAAGACATAGTTTTTTTAGCTTTAGCATGCGAGCATAAATTCACAATCATCCTCTAGGATAAAATCATGTCAAATATGATGAATAAGGCTCAAGGTCTCGGGCTATCATTGATCACTAAAATCGCAGGAAGCGAAGTGCTCGATCAACTCAAATTAAGAAAGTTTGTAGAAAAGTCACTATACCAAGGTTCAAAAACTGGTTTTAAAGTTCTAACAAAAACTCAGAAAGCTTTTAAACCACAACCTATTGATAAACAACGTTTACCAAATCAAGTAAATAAAAATCTATTTGATTTAGGATTGACTGAAGAGCAACAAATGACATCAGATGCGATGTCACAATTTGCTCAGGAAGTGCTTTACAATTTAGCGCATGATGCAGATCACAATGCACAATTCCCAGAAGAACTTTGGCAGCATTTGGTTGATTTAGGCTTGAACTACTATGCATTACCTGAGGCTTTAGGTGGCGTTGCCGCAGAACAAAATATTGTCAGTAATATCCTAATTGCTGAAAACCTAGCTAAAGGTGATTTCAGTCTTACAGCTGGATTATTAAGCACATTCAGCGTGATCAATGCCATCACTCGTTGGGGATCAACACAAGTACAAAGTATGTATTTGTCTTGCTTTGCTGAAGACACAGATATTACAGCGACATTTGCATTTCAAGAAGCGACCCCTGCATTTAATCCATACCAATTAAAAACGAAAGCCACTGAACAAAATGGTCAGTACTATATCACAGGTGAAAAGACTTTAGTCGTTTTAGGCGATACATCTGATGTCTTCCTTGTCAGTGCAGAATCTAATGGTCAACCTGATATTTTTGTCGTGCAATGTGATGAAAGTATTGCCATCAAATCAAATCCAGCGATGGGTCTAAAAGCTGCTGAAACTGCTACCTTACAGTTCAATCAAACTCCAGCTTTACGATTAGGTGATGCTGATTTCGATTACACAGCATTTGTAGATCTTGGTAACTTGATGTGGTGTGCGATGGCTGTAGGTACATGTGAGGCGATTAAAGCATACTGCATCAAATATGCAAATGAACGTACAGCTTTCGGTGAGCCTATTTCTCATCGCCAAAGTGTTGCCTTCATGATTGCAGATATGGCTATTGAAATTGATGCAATGCGCATGTTGGTACTTAATGCAGCGAGCTTAGCTGAAGCGGGTCAACCATTTCATCGTGAAGCTTACCTTGCAAGACTTTTGTGCGCTGAAAAATCTATGAAAATCGGTACGGATGGTGTACAGATCCTAGGTGGTCATGGTTTTACCAAAGAACACCCTGTTGAACGTTGGTATCGTGATTTGCGCGCTACTGCAATCTTACATTCTGGCTTACATGCTTAATTGATCATTCGAGGATATTACAATGAATTT
>NZ_JADKPY010000049.1:0-77258 GCF_015351505.1 Acinetobacter sp. SK-43 | reverse complement strand
AATGAATTTACAAAATCCTAAAAAATTCAAAATGATGGTCGATCAGGCACATGAAGTTGCTTTGAATGTGTTGCGCCCAATTTCAAGAAAGTATGACAAAGCCGAACATGCCTATCCAAAAGAATTGGACATGTTGGCATCATTAATTGATGGCATGAATGAAGGTGGTGAAGGAATAAATGCAGGTGCTGCTGTTGGCAAACGTGGAGAAACTGAGTCAGGTAACAAAAACGGCAATAATATGTCGACTGCACTCGGTATTATCGAAATGTGCTATGGCGATACGGGTTTATTGTTAAGTATGCCTCGCCAAGGCTTGGGTAACTCTGCTATTGCGGCAGTAGCAAATGACGAGCAACTTGAACGTTTTAAAGGGACATGGGCAGCCATGGCAATTACTGAACCGGGTTGTGGTTCGGACTCAGCTGCTATTCGTACAACTGCAACTCAAGATGGTGATGAATATATTTTAAATGGCGAAAAAATCTTTGTCACTTCAGGTGATCGTGCCGATTCAGTTGTAGTTTGGGCAACACTAGATAAAAAGCTTGGTCGTGCAGCTATAAAATCCTTTGTTGTACCCAAAGGTACGCCAGGAATGAAAGTTGAACGTTTGGAGCATAAACTAGGAATTAAAGCATCTGATACTGCTGTCATTAGTTTCATTGACTGTCGTGTTCCAGCTGCAAACCTGTTAGGTAATCCTGAGATAGATGTTGCAAAGGGTTTTGCTGGAGTTATGGAAACCTTTGATAATACCCGACCTCTCGTTGCAGCAATGGCGATTGGTTGTGCCAAAGCATCACTCGAACGTATCAAAGAAATCTTCAAAGATCAGCTTGATCCAGACTATAAAACACCTTATTTACAAACCTCAAACTTAGCTGCGCAGATCTATCGGATGGAAGCTGAATGGGAAGCTGCTCGCCTGCTTATGGTTAAATCCACATGGATGGCAGACAACAAAAAACCAAACTCAAAAGAAGCTTCTATTGCCAAAGCTAAAGCTGGTCGTGTTGGTAATGAGATCACACTCAAATGTGTAGAACTTGCTGCAAGTGTAGGTTATGGTGAAGATGAATTATTGGAAAAATGGGCACGTGACTCAAAAATTCTAGATATTTTTGAAGGTACTCAACAGATTCAGCAATTGATCATCGCACGTCGAGAATTGGGTAAATCATCGAGCGAATTGAAATAATTTGGCTTAATTCGAAAACTAATAAAAAGGACGTTAAATTAACGTCCTTTTTTTGAAATATAATTCTCGTTTATCTCATCGTCACAAACTCTTCCGCAGAAGTCGGATGAATTGCAACGGTATTATCAAAATCTCTTTTTGTTGCCCCCATTTTCAAAGCGACTGCAAAACCTTGTAGTATTTCATCCATGCCGAAACCTATACCATGGATACCCACAATTTTTTCCTCTTCACCAACACAAACCAATTTCATTTTGGTTGGCTGGCGATGCTGTGTAATTGCACTATACATAGCGGTAAAAGAAGAATTATAAACTTTTACTGACTGCTCTCCGTACTGCTCAATCGCTTCTTGTTCTGTAATACCAACAGTTCCTATCGGTGGATGGCTAAACACCACTGTTGGGATATTTTCATAATCTAGATATTCATTTGGTTTATTGTTAAATAATCGTTCAGATAGTCTCCGACCTGCAGCAACAGCAACAGGTGTGAGTTCCATTTTCCCAGTAATATCACCAACAGCATAAATCCCTTTCTGAGTTGTATTTTGGAATTTATCAACTTCAATATAACCACGATCGTTCAACTGAACATTTGCTTTATCTAAATTTAGATTTGCTGTATGTGGCTCGCGTCCAGTCGCCCAAATTAGGCAATCGACTTTATGCACCTCACCATTTTCGAGATGTAAATTAACTGAACCATCAATATTTTTAGTCACTTTTTGAGGGATAGCTTGTGTATGAATTTTCACGCCATCAGCTTGCATTACCTCAACCAAAGTTTCACTTAAGAACTGATCAAATCTTCTGACAGGAAAATCTTTTCTAATGAACAATCCAACTTGTGAGCCTAATGCATTTAATACCCCTGCAAGCTCAACAGCAATATATCCAGAACCAATAACTGCTGTTGTTTTTGGTAAAGCACTCAGTTCAAAAAAGCCATTGGAATCAATTCCATATTCAACACCTTCAATCTTAGGCAATGATGGCTGTGTGCCTGTTGCAATCAATATATGATCAGCAGTGAAAATTTCACCATTCACTTCAATTGTATTTTGATTTACAAATTGGGCAGCACCTTGTATCAAATCCACATTATTTTTACTTAGGCTATTTTCATATGATTGATGAATTCGATCTATATAGGCTTGTCTGTTTTTAACTAAAGTTTGCCAATTAAAAGATTCTATTTGGGTATTAAATCCATAATCTTCAGCATATTTATGGATTGATTCAGCGATATGTGCTGCATACCACATTACTTTCTTGGGTACACAACCGACATTTACACATGTTCCACCAATTTCAGACCTTTCAATCAAGGCACATTTCATTCCATACATTGCCGCTCGATTGACTGAAGCAATACCACCACTCCCACCACCAATAGCAATATAATCATAATGTTTTGTCATATTTGCCTCTTAAATAATCAGAAATTCTTTTTAAAGTTAAATATCTAAATAGATATACAGTATAAAAAATATAAAGCATTTGTTATTAATGGTTTTAATACAAGAAAATAAAAAAGCACCAATCATCTCTGATTGGTGCTTCTGCTTTGGGAGCAGCTTTTCAGCTTATTCCGTAGTTACAGTCTCTAAAGATGCTTGCTCAAGCGATTGATCAACAACACCAAACTTCTTGAAGATTTTCGCACGACGTTTAGGATAAATGTTCGCTTTGTTTAAATCACCTTTGTAGTGTTCAACAACTCGTTTATCCATCATTTTAAACCATAGAGGTGGAATGAGTGCTGGTAATAGCATACTTGCATAACCACTTGGCAATTCTGGCGCTTCGTCGAAATGACGCAATGCTTGGAATGGACGTGTTGGATACGCGTGATGGTCTGAATGACGCTG
Organism: Acinetobacter sp. SK-43; assembly: GCF_015351505.1. Classification (NCBI taxonomy): domain Bacteria; kingdom Pseudomonadati; phylum Pseudomonadota; class Gammaproteobacteria; order Moraxellales; family Moraxellaceae; genus Acinetobacter; species Acinetobacter sp. SK-43. The sequence continues at coordinate 74,184 of NZ_JADKPY010000049.1, read as the reverse complement.
TAATTGATACAAGAATAAGTTCGTTACGATATTATTGTTGTTCCAGCTATGCTCTGGCATTGTACGTTGATACTTACCATTTGCATCTTTTTGACGTTTCAAACCATAGTGTTCGATGTAGTTAATCACTTCAAACAAACTAATTCCGTAGAATGCTTGAGTCGCTAAATAAGGAATCACGCCTTTGCCGAATATACCAACCACAGAACCATGGAAAGCTGCGCTCATTCCCCAACCTTGAAGCAACTCATTGTCTAATGACCAGAACTCTTTGCCTTTACGTTTTAGACGAGTCGTTTCGATCTCAATCGCAGATTTCAAAGAACCGAAAACTGTACGTGGCCAAAACTCATAGAACGTTTCGCCCATTTGAGAAGATGCTGGATCTTCTGGTGTAGCAGCACGTTTATGGTGACCATAAGGATGTTCAACGCGGAAATGGTTATAGCCAGTTGGTACAAGCGCTAAGTGCGATAAAATATGATCAAGACGATCATGCTTATGGCTAAGCTCATGCGCAGTATTGATTGCAATACCGTTGATCGCACCCATTGAGATACCAAGTAAAATTTTATCTAGGAAAGAAGTATCTTTACGACTAGTTAAATAACACGCATAAATGTTTGCAGCATACTGTAAAGGAATGAAAGTTTTAACAAGACGCGCATAGTATGGATCTTGTTCTAGTAATTTCACTTCCTCAGATGTTGGGTTATTTGCATCTTTCCCTACGATAGTATCAATTGCAGGAATCACAATATGAAGTAAGATAGGACCACCTAAGGCAAAGATCTTTTTCAGTGGGCGTGGTGCAAATTGGTAACCACCTAATATCCCAATACCAATTACTGGTAATGCAGGACTAATTGCCCATAAATAACGTTTACGATCCAACTCTAACTTTGATTTTGCTAGAGGCGCAAGTGGCTGCTCTACATTTACTGGCGCATTCATAATCATATCCATGTCTTTGTATATATACATATTTTGATTGAAAATGATTGACATGACAGTAGCAAACGTCCAAAAAACCTATGTCAGCGTCTTTGGCATAATCCACCCTGTTTTTGTCCCTTAAACACATATTGAATTATTAACCCTGCTTCCTATAATCTAACTGAAATATAAAATTATTGTTCTTATGGATGCTTTAAGTAAAATTTTTGATGATATACATCTCAATCGAACCGAATATATCTACTTGAAAACACAAGGAGAATGGTCATTTTTATGTCATGAGCAACCTGCTCTTATCGTCCACATCGTTTTGGTTGGATCTGTTTATATTCAATTAAATTCACAAAATAGTTTAACTGCGAACGCAGGTGAAATTGTCATTATAACCTCAGGAAAGCAACATACTGGAGCTGATAATGCGGTCAGAAAGTTAGTTAATGCTTTAGATATTTCTAATTTGTTTGATGGACATAAAAATGAAGCTATCGAGTTTGGTACAGAATCAGTAGAAAAAAATCTGATTCTAACCGTCCGTTGTGAAATGGATACCATCATGGCTCGTCCGTTCATGCAAGCCTTGCCAGAAGTCATTCATGTACAACATGGCGAAACAACTGCGCCTGAATGGCTACAAATCGGTTTGCATTTTCTAGCCCTTGAAACACAAAATATTCAAGCAGGTCGAGATATCATTATCGATCATCTTGTAAGTATTTTACTGATCAAATGTATTAGAGACCACATTCAAAATATTTCAACTAAACATGGCTGGCTGAGTGCACTTAATCATCCAGAACTGAGCTATGCTTTAGCATCAATTCATAATCAACCTGAATTAGCATGGACTGTTGAAAGCCTTGCGGAACAATGCTGTATGTCTCGCTCAAAGTTTGCAAGCCTGTTTCATGAGGTGATTGGAGAATCACCCCTTGCCTATCTACAGCAACACCGTATGAGACTCGCAAGCAAGTATTTACGTAAAAGTAACTACTCTATTCAACAAATTGCCAATATGGTGGGATACACGTCTGAAACAGCATTTAGCCAAGCTTTTAAACGTACATATGAATTATCACCCAAACCGTATCGCCAAAAATTTTTAGAAAGTTAAGATATAAAAAACAAAAAAGACACAAAAGTGTCTTTTTCAAATTCAATCAGATATAAATCAACGAACAATGCCGCGAGTTGATTTTTCTAATGAATCAATAAAGAGTTGTGCTTCAGGCGTATTTTCAAGAATTTCATCTCGAATTTGCGCAATCGCTTGTTCAGTCGTCAAACCTGATTTATAGATCAACTTATACGCTTCTCTTAAACCTTGTATCGTATTTCTTGACCATCCTTTACGACGCATACCTTCAATATTCATTCCGTATGCATGTGCAGGATTACCTGAAGCCATCACATAAGCAGGCACATCTTTAAGAATAAGCGCCGCACCACCAATCATGCTATACGAATCAATTCGGCAGAACTGATGAATACCAGCATTTCCACCTACGATCACATGATCACCTACATGTACGTGACCCGCTACACCAACATTATTAGCAAAAATATTATGATTACCAATAACACAATCGTGGGCAATATGGGTATTTACCATTAATAAATTGTGGCTACCAATTTTGGTAATACTTTGATCCTGAACAGTACCTCTGTGTAAGGTACAATGTTCACGAATAGCGTTGTGATCGCCTATTTCTAACCATGTCTCTTCGCCTTGATATTTCAAATCTTGGCAAATTTCCCCGATACTCGAAAATTGGAAAATATCGTTATTTTTTCCAATTTTAGTAAATCCCCCGACCACAACATGCGAACGTAATTTTGTGCCTGCATCAATAGTTACATTTGGACCAATAATACAATACGGTCCAATTTGTACATCAGATGCAATTTCTGCAGATGCGTCAATAATTGCGGTTGGATGAATTAAATTTTGACTACTCATGTCTGCTCAATTTTCTGATGGGAAATAATAATCTCAGCCGTCGCGGCAATCTTACCGTCAACACTGGCACTACAATTGTACTTGTAAATGCCACGTTTTTGCATAACTAGCTCAGATTTTAAGATAAGCTGATCGCCCGCGACAACTTGTTTCTTAAATCTTATTTTCTCCGCACCTGCAAAAAGGAACAATGAACCTGCTTTTGGCTTCTGATTGGTTAAAACAAAACCTAAAATTCCAGACACTTGAGCAAGAGCCTCAATGATCAAAACACCAGGCATAATTGGGTATGTCGGGAAATGCCCTTGGAGAAACTCTTCATTAATAGATACGTTCTTATAACCAACGATACTATTCTCAGTAACTTCCGTAACTCGATCAACTAATAAAAATGGGTAACGATGAGGTAAATATTCACGAATTGTAAGAATATCCATCGGTAATTCAGGCATAGTAAATGCTGGAGATGTTGACTCAGTCATAATAAATTATTTACGTAACTTAAGGGTTGATTCAAGGGACTCTAATTGAGCTTGCATATGATCAAGCCTTTTAGTGATTTGGGTCAATGGCACATCTGCTAATTGTCTTAGGCGTACAACCGTTCTTTTCCAATGGTTATTTTCAAAAAGACCAATTCCAGAAGAAAACGTTCCAGCTTCAGAAATATTTTTTGTGACCATTGACATTCCAGTCAACGTCACATTATCCGCAATATTTAAATGTCCCGCAACCGCACTTCCACCACCTATGATACAGTTTTTGCCAATTCGCACACTTCCTGCAATTGCACAATTCGCAGCTATCGCTGTGTTTTGACCAATTTGTACGTTATGGGCGATTTGCACAAGATTATCAATAATGACACCATCATCGAGAATAGTATTATCTAATGCACCACGATCAATACAACAATTTGAACCGATTCGAACATCATTACCGATTAATACCGAACCTAATTGAGCGATACGATGCCATTTACCTTGATATGGTGCAAAACCGAATCCTTCTGAACCAATCGACGTATTAGCATGAATGCGTACACGATCTTTAAGTTTAGCTTCACCAGTGATGGTTACATGAGAGTCAATGAAGCAATCCTTTCCTATTTCCACATTATCATCTAGATGGACTTGGGATTGAATAACGGTATTACTTCCAACAACACAATTTTCTCCTATCACAACATAATGACCAATATAGGCATCATCAGCAATGATCGCAGAAGGATGAATTTGAGCAGTACTTTCGATTCCTCTTTGCACATTTTTTTTATCAAATACATGTGTGAGCATAGCGAAAGCTAAATAAGGATTTGAAACAACGATAAAGTTGTGTTTTGAGCTTAATTGTTCTTTTAATTCTTCAGTGACAATGTATGCACCCGCCTGACTAGCCTGAGCTTGTGCTAAGTATTTTTCACCATTTACAAAGCAAATGTGATAATTCTCTGCGTGTTCTAAACTTGCTAAATTATGAATCTGAAAATCTTTTTGACCGAAATACTCACCTTGTACAAGGTGAGCAATCTCTTCTAAACGATAACTACGTCTATTCATTGATTATTTCATTGCATTGACCTTTTGGATCATTTTATCAGTTAAATCATACTGAGCGTCAGAGGCAATCGTAGAATTTTTATTTAAAATAAAGTCTAAGTTATTCTCTTTTCTCAATTGTTCAGCAGCTTGCTTTACACGATTTTCAAAAGTTGTATTCATCGTTTGTAGAGATGACTGTACTTTAGTTTGTAAACTTTGTTGAGTTGTATTGAACTCATTAACTTTGGCTTGGTATTGAGCAGAAAGTTTTTGTAAATCAGCTTGATTCGCTGATTGAGCTTTCTGTTGAAGACCCTCAATTTCCTTACCTAACTGCTCTAGTTTAGTTGAAGTAGGTTTTACCGATTGACCTAAACTCGCATTTTGCTGCTTTAGATATGTACTACTTTCAACGACTTTAGCTAAGTCTACAACCGCAATACCGCCTGCATTTGCTGTAACCGTTAAACCTAAAGCAACCATCAATATTGATAATCTTTTCATTATTTCTTACTTCCTTTTCTATATTTTTAGGGGAAAGTCGCACTTAGAAAGTACGACCGATTTCAAATTGAATAGATTTTGTATAATCGCCTTTCTTATCATTAAGCGGAAATGCATAACTTAGAGATAAAGGACCGATCATCGTAATCCAAGTAAAACCAACACCAACACTGTAACGCATGTTGCCAAAATCAAACTTATAGTTATCTTTACAATATTGTTTGATATCAACACTATTACCATCAACTAAAAGATCGCCTTTAGGCACATCACATTGTGTATCGAAGACTTGTGCACCCTCAGCAAACACTACAGGTCTTACTTGACGAGTCCAATCACCTTTGAATGGCAAAGGTATCGCAAGTTCAGTACCAAATTGTACTAGGGCGTTACCACCAACTTCTTCCGGTTTCGGGTCATTTTTTCCTGTTTCTTGGAAAATGACACTCGGATATTTTGGACCTAAAGTATAGTTTTTATAACCACGTACAGAGCCATAACCACCTGCATAGAAGTTTTTGAAGAACGGCAAGTCATTACCAAAGCCCAACTTACCATAGCCACGTAATACAAAATTATTACCTAATGGCATAAATGCTTGCGCATCATAAGTCACTTTTTGGTATTCAACATCACTGCCTGGTAAACCAACTTCTAAACCAACTCGATGTGACATACCCGAAGTTGGGAAAATCGGACGATTCAGTGTATTGTAAGACCAACCCAAATTAAGCATATAGGTTAAGAATTCGCCTTCAAATGCACTTTCGTAGTCTTCGTAACCACCCTCACATATAGGTAAACCGGTTACAGGATCAGTTTTAACTTTCCCATCTTGATCTTCTTCAAATTTACCACTTGGACACCAAGTAGACTTGCCTGTAGCTTTACCACCATTCGCTAATAAATAGTCACGAATATAAGTTGAAACACTTGGGCCCGTTCTAACTTTGGTCTTATCAACACCCAAAGAAGCACTTAAGCTTTGATTTTCATCGATAGGATAACCAAAGCTTAAACTACCGCCATAACTGTCAGTTACATAGTTATTAACGTTATAATCTTCATTTAACTTGGTTTTACGATAGTAAACATTGTAACCACGGCTTACACCATCAATTGTAAAGTATGGGTCAGTTACGCTGAGGTTGTAGTAATCTTGAGTTTGAGAACGAGATAAATCAACAGATACTCGATTTCCTGTACCCATAAAGTTAGTTTGGCTCAGACCCGCTTGGAATGTAATACCACCATTCTGAGAATAACCCACAGCAAGAGTTGTTGTACCTGAATGTTGTTCTTCAACATTCACATTTAAATCAACTTGGTCAGGAGAATTTGGAACACGAACTGGTTTGACATCTACAGTTTTGAAGAAACCTGTACGTTCTAAACGAACTTTAGAGAGATCAATTTTCTCGTTACTCGCCAACGCACCTTCCATTTGGCGCATTTCACGACGTAAAACTTCATCAGCTGTTTTACTATTACCAGTAAAATTGATACGACGAACTGTAACTTGCTGGCCTGGATTGATATAGTAATTTAAATTAACAATACCAGTCTGATTATTAATCTCAGGAACTACGTTTACTTCAGCGTAGTAATAACCAGCATTACCATACTTGCGAAGCAATAATTGTTTTACAGCATTCACTTTTTCTTGTGAATAAGTTTCACCATCTTTATAAAGTTTTAGAGCTTGTAATTCTTCTGGCTTATATAGAGCATCACCTAAGAATTTTGTTTCACCAAATTTAAACTGGCTACCCTCATCAACTGATACCTCAATAAAGATATTCTTTTTATCTTCACTGATATTCAATTGAGAGTTAATAATATTAAAGTTGATATAACCTTTGTTTAGATATAATGCACGTAAAGCCTCTAAACTCGCAGCCATTTTCTCACGTGCATAACGGTCATTACGTGTAACGACAGATGCCCAACCACTTTCTTTAACAGCGAAAGCCTGTTTAATATCACTGTCACTAAATACCGTATTACCAATAATATTGATATCAAATACTTTTGCTGGAGTACCTTCGTTGAAATTCAATTTTAATTCAACGCGGTTATTCGGTCGAGCAACAGTTTCTACCGTTACATCAGCATCATAACGACCTTGTTGTGTATATTGTTGCTCAAGTTCTGTTTCAATAATTTGCAAAGCAGATTTTTTGAAAACTTCGCCCTCAGCAATTCCCATCTTTTTTAAACCTTGTTCCAAAGCTTCTTTTGGAATAAGTTTATTGCCCTTAAATTCCAATTTTGAAATTACAGGGCGTTCAATCACTTTGAAAACAAGGACATTATTTTCTTTAAATGCCTTAATATCATCAAAAAGACCTGAAGCATAAAGAGTACGAATCGATTCGGCAATCATTGGATCGCTGACTCTGTCGCCACTATTTACTGGTAACATCGAATAGATACTCGCAGGTGTTAAACGCACAAGGCCATCAATTCGTATATCTTGTGCAATAAACTCATCTGCTGCGTATACTTGTTGTACCGCTGCCATCGCACTAACCAGTGCCAAAGGCATTAATAAATGTGTGTGACGCATGCCCATATATTTTCCAGTAAGTTAAATTCCATTTGCGCTTATAAGCGCATGAAGTCGTTAAATAAAGCCAAAAGCATCATGCTACCGAGCAGTACCATACCAACTTTTAGACCAAATATCTGTATTTGTTCAGAAACAGGTTTACCACGAATTGCTTCGATAAAGTAATAAACTAAATGACCACCATCGAGCATTGGAATAGGCAATAAATTTAAAATACCTAAACTTACACTCATCAATGCCATAAAGGATATAAATGTTTGCCATCCCATTTCAGCACTCTGACCCGCAACTTTAGCAATCGTAATTGGACCAGATAAATTATCCAAACCAATTAAACCACGCACCATTTTAACAATTGAGTTAAAAATCATGTTAGAGAGCTGAACAGTTTTATCAACTGCAACACCTAAAGCTTCGAGTGGTGAATATTGAATTGTTTGCTTGTATTCATTCGGGATAGTGATCTTACCCACATCACTTTTCACACCAAGCACGCCCGATACATTACCCATATTATCTCGCTGACCTTGAGGCATAACCTGTAAGTTAACAATTTGACCTTTACGATCAACAGCAATATTGAGTAATTTTTCAGGAGATTTTTGCACTACATCAACGACATCGAACCAATCTTTCATGGCGACACCATTGATCGAAACTATACGATCACCAACTTTCATGCCTTGACGAATCGCTGCACCATCTTCACTTAGCTCTTTAACAGTTGCAGGAATCACTGGACGGTATGGAAGAAAGCCTAAAACATCCAATGGTGATTGGCTCTGATCCTTTAAAAAATCTTTAATCGGTAAACTAAATTGCTTCTCAGTACCACTGCGATCAACAACAACTGAAACTTGTCCAGTTTCGCCAACTCTATCAACAAGCGTATAGTTTAATTTTTCCCATGTCGGCGTTGTTTGCCCATCCACCTCTATGATTTTATCACCAACTTTTAAATCAACTTGAGCAGCTGGTGTGTTTGGCATAATTTTACCAATACGCGTGTTAAGCTGTTCTTGAGCAGGTAAAAATAGAATCCAAAATAGGAAAATAGCAAAGATCAAATTGATTAAAGGACCTGCTGCAACAATGGCTATACGCTTCCAAGGAGACTGACGATTAAAAGCATACGGCAAATCTTCAGCAGCAACATTTCCCTCTCGTTCATCTAGCATTTTTACGTAGCCACCAAGTGGTAATGCTGACAATTGATATTGAATACCTGATTTTTTAGACTGCCATTTTAATAAAGTAGGACCAAAACCAATTGAATATACTAGAACTTTTACGCCGAGTTTACGTGCCACCCAATAATGACCAAATTCATGAATCGCAATTAATGGACCAAGCAACAAAATCGCTGCAACAATCATAAACAGTGCATTCATACGATTTAGCCTCCTATATCCACAATGTGTTTTTCAGCAATTTGTCTTGCGATCATATCAGTATGCAAAATGATGTCTATATTTTCTGCTTTAGCATTTTGTACATTTTGCAAAGCATAATCGACAACTTGTGGTATTTGTGTGAAACCTATCTGCTGTTTTAAAAATGCTGCTACTGCAACTTCATTTGCAGCATTGAGTACAGTTGGTGCCAACCCACCAGAACGCATGGCTTGACGTGCAAGATCTAATGCAGGAAAACGAATAGTGTCAGGAGATTGGAAATTTAAGTGAGCTACATCAAATAGGTTTAATGCAGGAACATCTGTTTTTAAACGTTTTGGCCAAGCCAACGCATGTGCAATTGGAGTACACATGTCAGGATTTCCCATTTGTGCCAAAGTTGAACCATCCACATATTGCACCATTGAATGAATGATACTTTGTGGATGAACCACGACTGTAACAAAATGTTCTGAAATTGAAAACAAGTGACAAGCCTCGATAAGCTCAAGACCTTTATTCATTAAAGTGGCAGAATCGACTGAGATTTTTTGTCCCATTGACCAATTTGGATGTTTACAAGCTTGTTGAGGTGTCACATCTTTTAATTGATCAAGAGTATGATTTAAAAAAGGTCCACCTGAAGCCGTTAATAAGATTTGAGAAACACCTAACTGAGGCTGTCCTGTTCTTTCTGCATCCAGATAATCATGCGGTAAAGACTGGAAAATCGCATTATGCTCAGAATCAACAGGTAATAATAATGCACCATGCTGACGTGCAGCCTGCATCATAATATCACCTGACATCACTAATGCTTCTTTGTTTGCTAGGAGTACTCTTTTGCCAGCTTTTACAGCCGCCAAAGTAGGAAGTAATCCTGCAGCACCCACAATTGCTGCCATGACAATATCAACATCGTCATGTTCAGCGATTGCAATCAAGCCAGATTGATCAGTGAGTATCTCTATATTTATTAAATTTTCTTGATTAAAAAGTTGTTTTAACTCAAGTACTTTTTCATTAGGCACAACAACAACTTTTGGACGATGTTGCTTACATATTTTTAAAAGTTCATCTAAACGACTATATGCAGAGACTGCAAACACATTGTATTGGTCTGGATGCTGCTCCAATACTTTTAATGTACTTTGACCAATTGAACCAGTGACACCCAATATACATACAGCTTGCGTCATTTAAAGATCTACACCAATGAGTTTCAAAATATACATACCTGCAGCAAAAATTGGTGCTGCCGCAAGCAAAGAATCAATTCGGTCAAGTACACCACCATGTCCAGGCAAAACGCGACCAGAATCTTTGATTCCAGCACGGCGTTTAATCATTGACTCAAACAAGTCACCTAGAACAGATGCAAAGACTGTGATGATTGATAGAACTAAAAATAGGATAAGTTGAATAGCAGTTAAATTTAAATATGAATATTGTACAACCAACATAATAATTACTGTCGTCGCAACACCACCATATAATCCTTCAACTGATTTATTTGGGCTAACTGTTGGAGCAAGTTTTTTCTTACCAAACTTACGACCGACAAAATATGCACCACTATCCGCTCCCCAAACAAGGAGGAACAAATACATTAACCACCATGGCGAACTATGCCAAACTGAATATAATGCAGTGACCGCAGCAGAAATTAGGATAAAACCTATGGCATACAAAGATACGTTGTACCAGTTATCAGATTCTGGGAAGTTTTTGACCCAGTAAATACTACCTAGCCAAGTTAAAATAGATGCAGCCCACAGCAATAAAGCAACATCATCAAAAAACAACGCAAGAGTTGAAACTGCTGCTACGCATCCACCGTATATCCAAGCTTTAGGCTTTGAAACCAGTGCTTCACCATGAGGCATAAGTTTAAACCACTCATATCCAGCTACCCCCGCAGCTAAGATCATAAGAATAAACATTGGATAATGTGATTGCGTTGCAAACATGCAACTTAAAACAACAGCAACTAATACCAATGCGGTTATAATCCGCTCTAACATTATTAATTCTCTATTTTCGCTTGTTGAATCTGTTCAGATGTTTTACCAAAACGTCTTTCTCGTCCTGAAAATACATCAAAAGCGTGGTCTAATTCTTTTACTGTAAACTCAGGCCATAATGTATCTGTAAAATACAATTCTGCATATGCCGCTTGCCAAAGTAAGAAGTTAGATAAACGATAATCTCCACCTGTACGTATTAATAAATCTACGGCAGGTAAATCATTTAGACTGACATATTTATCGAATAAATCAACATTTATCTGATCTACTTGAACTTTTCCATCTACAACATCTTGAGTGATACACTTGGCTGCATGCGCCATATCCCACATTCCACCATAACTGATTGCAATCGTTAAAGTCATAGAATTGAAAGATGCCGTTTTTTGTTCTGCATATAACATTAAATCTTTTAATTCATTTGATAATTTAGAACGATCACCAATGAAACGTAATGCTATATTGAATTTTTCCATTCGAGGTAGTTGTTCATGAATTGTGTCTTCTAACAATTTCATTAACAAATCAACTTCGAACTGAGGTCTATTCCAATTTTCACTTGAAAATGCAAAAACAGTTAAAGCTTGAACACCAACTCTTTTACAATGTTCAACGATCGGATCAAGGACATTCTTACCTTCACGATGCCCATCACCTTTTTGCAATTTATTTTTTTTTGCAAAACGATTGTTGCCATCCATAATGATGGCAACATGTTTTGGAAGAAGCGGTTCTTCTTGTAAGGTCATAAAAATTAGACCTTCATTAATTCTGCTTCTTTTGCAGCTAGACGTTTATCTACTTCTGCAACATATTTATCTGTGATCTTTTGAATATCTTCACCAGCACGGCGTTCATCATCTTCAGAAATTTCTTTTTCTTTCAATAATGCTTTGATATCACCTAAAACATCACGACGAATGTTTCGAATAGCAACTTTTGCATTTTCAGCTTCATTACGAGCAACTTTTTGCATGTCACGACGGGTTTCTTCAGTCAACGCAGGTAAAGGTACACGAATTGAATCAGCTGTAATTGGATTTAAACCCAAATCACTTTCACGAATTGCTTTATCAATTGCAGAAACCATTGTACGTTCAAATGGCTGAACAATAAGCGTACGAGAATCTTCAACACCTACGTTAGCAACTTGATTCAAAGGAACGTCAGAACCATAGTAAGGAACCATCACACCATTTAAAATTGATGGGTGAGCACGTCCAGTACGAACTTTAGCAAAACCTTGTTCTAAAGAATCAAGTGTTTTCTGCATGCGCTGTTCGCTATCTTTTTTGAGATCGTTAATCATATGATCTTCCTTACTTATTCATTAGGTATTACAAAATATTTAAACATTAGTATAAAGAGCTTTCGGTCTCACGTACATTAGTTCGTAACGTGAGTACCCTCTTTTTCGCCCATTACTACAGAAAGCAATGCACCAGATTTGTTCATATCAAAAACTTGCAATGGAACATTATGGTCACGACACAAGCAAATCGCAGTTAAGTCCATTACACCAAGTTTTTCATCAAGTACTTGATCGAAAGTTAAGTTATCGTACTTCACAGCATCGTCATATTTGCTTGGATCTTTGTTATAGACACCGTCAACTTTCGTCGCTTTCAAAATAAGGTTTGCTTCAATCTCGATACCACGCAAACAAGCCGCTGTATCAGTTGTAAAGAACGGATTTCCCGTTCCTGCTACAAACACACAAACTTCACCTTGGCTTAAATGACGAATCGCATCACGACTTGAATAAGATTCAACAACTGTTCCGATCGGAAGAGCAGACATTAAACGTGTTTTAATGTTGCGACGCACTAATGCATCACGCATTGCCAAACCATTCATAACTGTAGCCAGCATCCCCATTTGGTCACCAGTTACACGCCCAACCAAACCGTCTTTTTGTAACTGACTCCCACGATATAAGTTACCGCCACCAACTACAATTCCGACTTGTACTCCCAAACCAACCAAGTGAGCAATCGAAAGCGACATTTGATCAAGGACTTGGGCATCTATACCCATATCTTTATTACCCGCTAAAGCTTCACCAGAAAGCTTTAACAAAATACGTGCATAACGTGGATTTTTAGAAGCTGACATACTTTTACTCCAAACCGACCAATCTCATAAATTCTTTTATCGCATTTAATATTAAGCAGATTTAATCTGAATTAACTTTGCAAATAAATCATATTCATCCGCATCTGTAATTTCGACTTCAAGCAGATCACCTGCTTTAATCACACTTTTATCAATATCTTCTACAAAAACATTACCGTCAATTTCAGGTGCATCCGCGTAAGAACGCGCAACCGCTACTGGAAATTCATCTTCCAAGCTGTCTACAAGCACAGTCATCTTTTGACCGATACGCTTTTGTAATTTTGCAGCAGAAATTTCCTGTTGGACTTCCATAAAGCGCTCATAACGTTCTTGCTTGATTTCCTCAGGCACGTGATCAGGAAGATCATTAGCCGTTGCACCCTCTACAGGTGAATAAGTAAAGCAACCTACACGATCTAACTGAGCTTCTTTTAACCAATCAAGCAATATTTGGAAGTCTTCTTCTGTTTCGCCAGGGAAACCAACCACGAAGGTAGAACGAATCACCAATTCAGGGCATTTTTCACGCCATAACTTCAAACGTTCTAATGTATTTTCACTATGAGCTGGTCGCTTCATCAATTTTAAGATGCGCGGACTGGCATGCTGAAAAGGAATATCTAAATATGGCAGGATTTTCCCTTGAGCCATTAGATCGATTACTGCATCAACATGAGGATATGGGTAGACATAATGTAGACGAACCCAAATACCAAGTTGCCCTAAAGCTTCACACATGTCATAAAACTTGGTTTTAACAGGCTGACCATTCCAAAAATCTAATTTGTATTTAGTGTCCACACCATAAGCTGAAGTATCTTGAGAAATTACGAGAACTTCTTTGACACCAGCGCGCTTTAATGCCGCTGCTTCATCTAATACACTGCCTACTGGACGTGATACTAGATCACCCCGCATACTTGGAATAATGCAGAATGTACAACGGTGATTACATCCTTCTGATATTTTCAAATAAGCATAGTGTTTAGGTGTCAAACGCACACCTTGTTCAGGTACTAAATCAATAAAAGGATTGTGTTTTGGCGGTGCAGGTACATACTCATGTACTGCCTCCATTACATCCTGATATGCTGCCGCGCCTGTTACTTTAAGTACATTTGGGTGCATTTGGCGAATTTTGTCTTCATCTTTACCTAAACAACCTGTTACGATCACTCGGCCATTTTCGCTCATGGCTTCGCCAATTGCGTCTAAAGACTCTTGTACTGCAGATTCAATAAAACCACAGGTGTTAACAACAACCAAATCTGCACCGTCATAATCTGATGCAACTTGATAACCTTCAGTCTTTAACTGAGTTAAAATTCGTTCAGAATCTACCAATGCCTTAGGACAACCTAAAGATACAAAACCGACTTTGGGGGTCTTCATGAATCTGCGCTCCACTTGAATCGGCGTATTGTATGTCTTTTCTCGCCTTCCGCATAGCTGCAAAGCCATCTCTTTGTGTAATGCACCAAAATACAACCAGTATTTTTAACAAAAACCAACATTGCACCAATTTAGAACACTATAAAATTTCAAAATAACTTAATGTATGTGAAAAATAACGTATAAATAGAACATTAACGAAATAAGTTATTGAAATTCCGCTAATACAAAGTTGGCTTGTATTTTGCATTATTAAGATTCATTACGTTAATGGCTATTCTTTTATATTGATATTAATTGCGCCATTTTAATACAGGACGATTCACAAATGGATCAACACACCACTATCGACTATCGACTTCTAGTAGATAATCTGACGACTGCCATCTTATTGGTCGATAGTAAGCTAAATATTTTTTATCTGAATTCAGCTTGTGAAGCATTGTTTGATATCAGTTTATTGCGCGCATCAGGTCAACCTGTCTTAAATTTGCTCCATGCACATGATGATACTTTTAATACTTACGAAGCCTTGCTTAATACTTTAAACAGTGGTCAGCATTACACCCGACGTGAAGCGGTAATTAATGTCAACTTCAAACCGATTCATGTTGACTATACCGTTTCCCAATTAAATTCAGGTAAAAGCTATCACCCATTATTATTAATTGAACTCAACCCTATCGATCGAATGCTTAAAATTTCGAAAGAGGAAAATTTAGTGCAGCAACATCAAGTTGCTCGTCAACTTGTTCGTGGTGTTGCTCATGAAATTAAGAATCCATTGGCAGGCATTCGTGGAGCAACACAATTACTTGCACGAAGCTTAAGTGATGATAGTTATCGAGAATTTACAGATATCATTATTAATGAAGTTGATCGATTGACTAATCTGGCTGATACCATGTTAGGTTCGCGCCAATTACCAAGTTATGAACATGTTAATGTCCATGAGCCATTAGAAAGAGTTAGATCATTAATCGCGAACCAGACCAAGAAAAAAATTAAGATCACACGTGATTATGACTTATCTCTGCCTGATGTTATGGCAGACAGAGATCAACTTATTCAAGTCATGCTGAATATCAGTGTAAATGCTGTGCAAGCAATGACTGAAAATAAAGAGTTTTTCGTAGATTCTGAACCAGAGCTTACCCTTCGCACTCGTATCCAACGTCTCGTCACCATAAATGGTGTTTTAAACCGTTCAACGGTAAGAGTAGATATTGAGGACAATGGACCAGGTGTACCAGAAAGTATTTTAGAATCAGTATTTTACCCTTTAGTCACTGGGCGAGCAAAAGGTACAGGTTTAGGCCTCAGTATCGCGCAAAATATTATGCATCAACATAACGGAATGATTGAATGTCAATCCATTCCTGGAAAAACCATATTTAGCTTATATCTACCTTGGGAGTCAGACCGTGTCACGAAATAAAATTTGGGTAATTGATGACGATCGTGCCATGCGTTGGGTACTTGAAAAAACATTCAAAGAAGAAGGTTTTGACGTTACCAATTTTGAAGAAGCACAAACAGCGCTTGAACGTTTACACGATGAAGCCCCTGATGTGATTCTAACTGATATCAGGATGCCAGGAATTGATGGTTTAACTTTCTTATCTAAAGTTAAAAATACTCATCCAGAACTTCCAGTCATCATTATGACTGCACACTCAGATTTGGAGTCTGCTGTCTCAAGTTATCAGACGGGTGCTTTTGAGTATTTACCAAAACCATTTGATATTGATGAAGCACTCGCTTTAGTTAATCGTGCGATTCTACATCTCAATAAGCTGCAGCAACAAGAAGCAACCAAAGCAGCAGCACCTCTGCAATCTACAGAAATCATTGGTGAATCTCCTGCAATGCAAGAGGTTTTCCGTGCAATTGGTCGCTTATCACAATCTCATATCACCGTATTAATTAACGGTGAATCTGGTACAGGTAAAGAGTTAGTTGCACATGCACTGCACAAACACTCACCACGTCGTGCAAAACCTTTCATTGCATTAAACATGGCTGCTATTCCAAAAGACTTGATTGAAACTGAGTTATTTGGACATGAGAAAGGTGCTTTCACAGGCGCTAACACTCAACATCAAGGACGTTTTGAACAAGCAAATGGCGGCACACTATTCTTAGATGAAATTGGCGATATGCCATTTGAGACTCAAACTAGATTACTCCGCGTACTCGCTGATGGCGAGTTCTATCGTGTAGGCGGGCATGTTCCAGTAAAAGTCGATGTGCGTATTGTTGCTGCAACGCACCAAGACCTTGAAAAATTAGTGAATGAAGGTCGCTTCCGTGAAGACTTATATCATCGTCTAAATGTTATTCGCATTCATATTCCAAAGCTTGCTCATCGCAGCGAAGATATTCCGATGCTTGCTCAACACTTCCTTGCTCGTGCAGGCAAAGAACTTGGTGTAAGCCCTAAAATTCTTAGATCTGAAACCACAGATTATATGCAGCAGTTACCTTGGCCGGGCAACGTCCGTCAATTAGAAAATACCTGCCGTTGGTTAACTGTCATGATCACAGGTCGTGAAGTCTATCCTGAAGATCTGCCTGCTGAATTGAAGCAAGTTCCTCTCCAAAAATCGAACAATGATCCAACTGCATCTGTTGCAACGACTAGTCCTGCAATAGTAGACCGAATTGCTGTTCATCACTGGGATGAGTTATTAGGTCAATGGGCAATTCAAAAACTTAAAAATGGCGAAATGAAACTTTTAGACATCGCCACCCCAATGTTTGAGAAAACATTGATTAATGCAGCACTTCAACAAACTCGTGGTCGTAAACGTCATGCGGCTGAACTTTTAGGTTGGGGACGTAATACCTTGACCAGAAAGTTAAAGGAGCTTGGTATGGACTCTGCTGATGACGAGGATGATGACGACGTCCGCAGTGCATAAACCATAAAAAGCGAGTCAATATGACTCGCTTTTTATTTGAGACGTTTTGAAACATTGATCTAGCTCATAACCATACTTTACATAGGGTTTTTGATATACTATTAAAAATCCCGCTATATCTAAGCCAGAGTAATGACTGATCTTTGTTATCCAAGTTGTGAACAACCTCAAACTCGTCGTGGACAAGAGCGTCGACTTGCACTGCTGATTTGTGCAACTGATCTGTTCTTAGAACGCGGTTATGATGCTGTTTCTTTAGATGATATTGTTCATCATGCTGGCGGTTCAAAAACATCAATTTATAAGTATTTTGGCAATAAAGAAGGGCTTTTCACTGCGATCTGCGATTACCGCCGCGAAGTCTTCTTTAAAGATATATGTTTACCATACATTTGTAATGTTACAAACTTAAGAAATTACCTTGTACAAACGCTGCAAAGATTTTATCAACACATCATACAGCCTAAAAATATTGCATTCATGCGTATGTTTCTTGAGCAATCACAGAACAATACCGACCTTGCCCACTATCTTTATAATAAATGTGCGATGAACATTCAAAATAGTGTTTCACTTGCGCTAGAACAAGCTCATCATTCAGGTGAAATTTTTTGCGAAAAGCCACAATTTTCAGCCACGATGTATTTTGGAATTCTTCGGGATGTTGAATGGCGTATTTTGATGGGTCTAGATGCACCCGCTGAAGACAAAGAAATATTTGATTATATTGATTTTTCTGTTGATTTGTTTCTAAAAGCTCATCAAAAAGTCTAATTCTTTTGCTTTTTCTTGAGCGTATAGTATAGTAGTCAATTCCTTTTTTGTTCACCACCCATTAAACAACAATTAATTATTGTTTTTATTCAATAATTATTGTGGGAGTAATTATGGCGCTTCGGCATTTCCTGACTTTAAGAGACCTGTCTTCTTTAGAATTGCAACGCATTTTAGATCGTGCTCATGAACTTAAACGCATGCAACATAGCAATACGGTATTCCAGCCTTTTGTTGGTAAAGTTTTGGGAATGATCTTCGAAAAATCAAGTACACGTACTCGTATTTCATTCGAAGCTGGAATTTGCCAATTCGGTGGTAATGCCATTTTCCTATCTCCGCGCGATACCCAGCTTGGTCGTGGCGAACCAATTGAAGATTCAGCTCGTGTAATTTCAAGCATGCTAGATATCGTTATGATTCGTACATTCGGTCATGACATCGTAGAGCGCTTTGCGTCTTATTCTACTGTACCTGTAATCAACGGTCTCACTGACGATCATCACCCTTGCCAACTTCTTGCAGATCTGCAAACTTATGAAGAGCATCGAGGTAGTATCAAAGGTCGAACAGTTGCATGGATTGGTGATGGCAATAACATGTGTAATTCGTATATCGAAGCTGCTCACATGATGGGTTTCAAACTCAAAATTGCATCTCCAGAAGGTTACGAACCGAAACCTGAATTTTTAGCTGAATTTGCCGACTGTGTTGAAGTTTTCAATAAAGCTGAAGATGCAGCAGTGAATGCAGATCTGATCGTGACAGACGTCTGGGCAAGCATGGGGCAAGAAGAAGAGCAAAAATTAAGAGAAAAAGCATTTGCTGACTTCCAAGTAAATGAAGAACTCATGGATTTAGCACATCCAGACTGTTTGTTTATGCATTGCTTACCTGCTCATCGTGGCGAAGAGATTTCAGAAAATATGCTTGATCACAAAAACTCTGTGGTTTGGTCTGAAGCAGAAAACCGTTTGCATGCACAAAAAGCATTAATGGAATTCTTGCTTAATGAAAATTTAAAGAAAGACTAAATGAAAAAAACAGCATCAATTGATGCTGTTTTTTTTGACAAAAATTGAAGACTTGAAGTAAAAGACGTATATTAGATTAAATACTTTAGTGTAAATTTCTCATATTTTGAGAAGCAAACTAATTAAATAGTAGATATTATGACTTCCTTAGAACAAGCTTTATCACAAGTACCACACTTTTCCTTTGTCCATGAGCACTTATTTAACTCGGCGCAACCCACTATAGATCAACTTCATCATATTAAAGAATATGGGTGCAGTACCGTTATTAATTTATCTACTAGTAAATCTGCAGATCATCTCAATCACCAAGATCAAATTTGCTTAGATATCGGGCTGAATTACATACACATTCCAATTGACTGGGAAGTTCCAAGCTCTGATCAATGCTTACTTGTTTTAGATTTAATCGACCATCTTGTTAAAAATGAAATTGTCTGGCTACACTGCACGGAAAATATGCGTGCGAGTTGTTTGATCTATTTATACCGTCAGTATTATATGAATATGGATATGCCAACTGCCCAAGAGTTACTTCATCAGGTATGGGAACCTAATGAAACTTGGACTGGTCTAATTCACAGTGTTTCATTACAGCTACAAGGAAGAAAATCAACATTAGAATTAGAACAGTCACTGATTAACACAAATCATTTTACTTGATGAGAAATTAAAACTGTTGCTGTCGCTAAGATACCCTCTTGACGACCAGTAAATCCAAGCTGTTCTGTTGTTGTTGCCTTAATACTAATTTGCGTCACATCCACATCTAATACATCCGCGATAGATTGGCGCATTTCTAAATTATGCTTAGCAAGCTTTGGACGCTCACATGCAACTGTAATATCTGCATTATTTAGATGATAACCTCGATCTAAGATTAACTGATACACATGCTTGAGCAAAACTCGACTATCAGCACCTTTGTATCGTGGATCAGTATCTGGGAAATGCTGGCCTATATCGCCTAATGCTAATGCACCTAATAACGCATCGCAAAGCGCATGCAATACAACGTCACCATCTGAATGTGCTTTTAAACCCTGAGTATGTGGAATTTTAATACCTGCTAGAGTTACAAAGTCACCTTCTTCAAACGCATGTACATCGATCCCTTGTCCAATACGAATTTGAGCAACCATATGATTTTCCTTTTACAATATACCGAACAAATCTTGTATTCAGGCTTTCTATTTCGCTATAGTACGTTGAGCAAATTAGACTGAAAGTATAAGTGATTATGCTGTTTAACACTGTAAGAAATCAATTAAAGAAAACGGGTTACATTATTACATTGAGTTGTTTTTGCTCAACATTTGTGTACGCGAAATCTATCGATTGCACTAATAGCAAATTTCAAGGAAAGAAAATTTGCTTACAGCAACATTCGGATAATGTTCAAAAGCTAAATAATAAGTTTTTAACAGCTTATCTTGTTACAGATGCACCTTTGCAACTTTTACACGACACGCAAAAACTCTGGCTTAATCAAATTCAACAATGCAAATCAAAGACATGTTTTCAGCAACAATTTGATTTGCGTTTTGATGATTTGAACTTTTATACATCGATGAATCAAACACTCACGCAACATTATTTAAAATTTGAGAATGGTAGATTGTCTGAGCTTCCTGTGCATTTACAGATTCATCAACTTGATAAAGATAAGCTAAAAATTGAAGGTATAGCCTACCGCAATCCAAACAATCGCATTGAAACTCAAACTATGTCTCTGCTTGCATACAGCACACCCGAAAAAAAGAACCAAATTATTGATAATGAAAAGAAATGCCAATATCAGTTTGATTTTCAAAAAGCTCTACTTGTTATTAGAAGTGATCAAAAAGGATGTGAGCGTTTTACAGGAATATATCGTCTATACGATTAAGAAGAATTATGAAAAAATGCCGATGTATAAACATCGGCATTTTTAATTTAGTTTGGAAATTTTTGTGAGATTTCTTGACTAATAATCACAGCAGTAGCTGCCGATAATGTCCACCCTAAATGTCCATGTCCCGTATTGAAGAAAACACGTGATTGTCGACCTTGCTTAACGACAGGCAGCATATTAGGCATCATTGGACGCAACCCCGCCCAAGGTACTGAGTGCTCTGTAGAAATATCAAAATTTTGGTTAACCCAATTGATTAACGGTTGAATCCGATCAGCACGTATATCACGGTTATAACCATTAAATTCAGCTGTACCAGCCACACGGAACCGGTCTGCACCCAAGCGTGATGTCACAATTTTTGCACTTTCATCTAACAGACTGACCCAAGGTGCATTCTTCACACTACGTTCATCTTTGAGTTGCACTGTGATCGAGTATCCTTTCACTGGGTATATATTAACGCTATCTCCAAGCATATCTGCTAACTGATAACTTCCGACACCACCACACACAACAATCAAATCCGCTTCAATTTCAGTACGCGCTTCAGATTCAGCATCCATATTTTCAGAGCTTTTTTTACATTGAATAATCACTTTGTCTTGTAAACATTTTACGTCTACAACATCTAATCCAAAGCGATAATTAACACCATATTCTTCAGTTTTTTGTGCTAAGCCTACTGAATATTTATGGATATCTCCAGTCGCATCTCCAGCTGTGTAATATCCACCATAATAATCTCCAGTCAACGTAGGCTCTATTGCTCTCATTTCCTCTGGAGTAATTGCATTACGCTCAAGTTTTCCTTCTACTAAGATATCATTCACTTTTTTTGCAATTTCGAAATCTTCTTTTGTATGGTACATGTGCAAAATGCCACGCTTTTCAAGATCAAATGACAGATTCTCTTTTTCAGCCACCTCAAAAAGACGTTGTCTAGCCATAAGTGCTAAACCCACTGTTTCAATGGTATTTGCTTTGTAGTTTTTAATATGTGTTAAGAATTCGACCAACCAACGATATTTATGCACACTGAAAGAAGGATTGAGCAACAATGGTGCATCTTTTTTACTCATCCATTTAATGCCCTTTAGCACGGTTGCTTTTTGATTCCAGACTTCAGCATTACAAGCGGATAATTGCCCCCCATTCGCAAAAGAGGTTTCCATCGCTGGAAATAGATGACGATCAATTACCGTCACTTGATAACCTAATTTTATTAATTCATATGCAGACGTTACACCCGTAATCCCCGCACCAATAACAACAACATGAGGCATAGCTAACTCCTAGAAATGCAAAGCATTCCTTTTTTGTATAGCCCCATCTGTAATGGTACCTGAGAGTTTCGGCAGATGATTACCAATTAATCATTAAGCCTTCCCCTTCGGTGAGTGTTTTGTGTAGAAAAATAGATTGTGTTGTTTCTACATTAAGAGCACTGCTCTCCAGATTGTATTTATATTATTACAGTCCTTTTGCCTGAGAGTTTCCGGGGTCGTTGCTCCTTCGGCGAGTTCATTGAAGAACTTCTCTCCCGCAATAATATTTATATCCCTATAAGCAATATATATGCCGTAGTGAAATACGGACATGAATATGTTGTAATTCTTTGTAGCTCGTTCTTTATTCTACTCTAAATTTGCTCAAGAATAAAAAAAGCAGACGATTTGTCTGCTTTAGATTTTTAGAATTTGCATTGCAAAATTTGTTCAGAGAAATTTCCTTTCCAAAGTTCTCTTAACTTAGGTAAATAAAATTTTTCTCCAATCATTACTAATTCAGCATCAATCATAGCATGGATTTCGTGCATTAAAATATAATCAAGCTCAATCAATGATAACTGAGGATGCTTTTGGGAAATTTGCTTACGTCTGATCTGCGCTTTCTTCACTAAATCATTCGCAAAATTTTTATCTTTATATGTTGTGATTGCACTTAGGCGTAGCTCAATAATTCCCCAACCTTCAACAAGCTTTTTAAATACATCGAAATCACTCGATGTAGCTTCCCATGTTACGTTTTCTAAATTGTTGTCTTCAGGTAGTACAGGTAATAATAAATCGGCTGTACTAGGAAATATTTTTTTTAAATTTAACAGAAACTTAACAGGATTTTCATTTGGAATATCTGAAAATTGGATATGAGTTTGAGTATCTGTTAAATAGATTTTGAGCATAACAAAGCAACAGTCAAATAAATCAAAAGCGTATTGTACGCAGTTCACTTTATAAAAACTACTCATAAAAAACCTCAGCAAAGTGAGGTTTTCTTCTTGATATATTTAAAGTGCTTTATTTTGTGTTTGGAGAGACCATATTTTCTGGCTTAACTACCTCATCAAATTGTGCTTCGGAGACTAAACCAAGTTCTACAGCGACCTGCTTAAGGGTTTTATTTTCTTTATATGCTGTTTTAGCTACTTTGGCTGAATTTTCATAACCAATCACAGGATTAAGTGCTGTGACTAACATTAATGAATTATGCAAGAAATAATCAATTTTTTCTCGATTTGGTTCAATTCCTACTGCACAATGATCGTTAAAACTATTACAAGCATCGCCAAGCAATTGAATAGATTGTAAAAGATTATAGGCAATCACAGGCATAAAAACATTTAGCTCAAAATTACCCGATGCACCTGCGACATTGATTGTCGTATCATTTCCTAACACTTGAGCAACAACCATCGTCATAGCCTCACTTTGAGTTGGATTGACTTTGCCAGGCATAATGCTAGAGCCTGGTTCATTTTCAGGAATCAGCAACTCCCCAAAACCACAGCGAGGTCCACTGGCTAACCATCGAATATCATTGGCGATCTTATTTAGGCTGACAGCTAGCGTTTTTATAGCACCTGAGGCAAATACCGCAGCATCTCTTCCTGCCAATGCTTCAAACTTATTGGGTGCTGTTATAAAAGGTAGTCCCGTCAAACCACTTAATTGTTCAGCTGCTTTAACTGCATAATCTGGATGAGTATTCAGTCCAGTGCCAACAGCCGTTCCACCAAGTGGCAATTCATACAAACCAGCTAATGCTTGGTTTAAACGCTTAAGTCCATGTTCAAGCTGTGAGACATACCCACTAAATTCTTGACCCAATGTAAGCGGCGTTGCATCTTGTAGATGTGTACGTCCAATCTTCACGATGTCATTAAACTCTTGTGATTTAGCGTGCAGCGTATATTTTAACTTCTCAACGGCAGGGATTAATAATTCATTAATTTGAAGTGCGGCAGCAACATGAATTGCTGTAGGAAAAGAATCATTTGTAGATTGAGCTCGATTTACATGATCATTTGGATGTACAGGATTTTGGGCACCTAAAGCATGACCAAGCTTCTGATTTGCAATATTTGCAATCACTTCATTGCAATTCATATTACTTTGCGTTCCCGAGCCCGTTTGCCACACTACAAGTGGAAATTGATCATCCCACTTGCCTTCAATCACCTCTTCAGCAGCATCTACGATATATTGGCTTAACTCTTGAGGCAGTTGTTTTAACTCAGCATTAGTTATTGCTGCGGCTTTCTTTACAAGCCCCATCGCACGAATCATTGCTCTTGGTAATCTTTCATGTCCTATTTTGAAGTTTTGCAAACTTCTTTGAGTTTGCGCCCCCCATAAAGCATTGTTTGGAACTGCAACCTCACCCATCGTGTCATGTTCAATTCGCATTTGCATAAAACACCTCAAATTCAATCAATAAACTTTTATAAATGGGCTAGAGCGAATGGAGCTTTGGCTAATATTTCTATCCTAATGAAAGCAGTCATAAATGTAAATAAGAATCATTATTTATTAGTTACCCTTCAAAATATTGAGATAAAATCTCCATTCATCCTCAATCATCTGGGTTAAAGAACGCTTAGGAGTCCAATTCAATATTTTCGCAGCCTTATCGATATTCGCCCCAAGCTGACTAAGCTCCTCATGTTGATAAACAGCCGGCTGCACGCGTATCTCCATTTTGGTTACTTTACTAATTTCTTCAATTAATTTGCTTATTGAAGTTAAATCATTATGGGCGATATTAAAACTCTCTAAACATCCTTGTTGAGTTGATAACCAATGTAAAGATGCTGATACAGCATCACAAGCATCCAATACATGCAAAAAACTTCGCTCAACAGTACCATCAGTAGTATTTGCCTGATTTTGGAGTTCAATGCACTCTCTTTGCATCGCGGCAACCTGCAAAGCGAGTGGTACGATATTTTTGGGCAATTGCGGAACGTATTCCCCTAAAACCCCATGTTCAAATGCACCAACAATATTAGATAGTCTTAGATTTACCATTTTCCAATCATGGTCGACTTTGTAAGTGTCAGCAATAATGTCTTCAACCATTTGTTGCGAACGAATATAAGGATTTGAATAGGTATAATTAAATTCCGTATCCTCAATCAATTGATCATCTGATTTACCATAAACGGCTAAACTGGAAATATTAACTAGTTGCCGAACACCCATCCGTTGCATCGCACGGAGTAAACTCATAATACTACTAACATTATCGTTATAATATTCAAGTGGTTTTAACACGGATTCTTCTAAAGATTTAAAACTCGCCGTGTGAATAACAGTATCTATTGAGTATTGTTCAAAGACTTTATTTAATGCAGGTGTATTTCGGACATCGAGCTTGGCAAATGGTATATACATACCTGAGATATACTCTAGGCGTTCCAAAGTTTGCAATGTAGAATTAGCTAAGTTATCAACAATGACGATCTCATGACCTCGAGCCAATAAACTCAAGGCAATGTGGGAACCAATAAAGCCTAAACCACCTGTCACCAAAATCATTGTATACTTACCTTCTTTTTAATATGTCCATCATTTGCCGACTATAGCTATAGTGAATGTTCAATGAGTACACTACTATTAATTACCTCAGCACCAACGTCTATCATCGCTTGGCATGCTTTTGGTTTAGCTCAAGCATTGCAAGACAAGCATGAAGAGTTTCGTGTTTTCTTTTACCAAGATGGTGTTCAAGTCGCGAATGATTTTCAGTGGTTTCCTGATGATCAACGTAATTTGAAACATGAATGGCAAAAACTTGGTATTCGACTCCCTGTCTGTGTCAGTGCTGCTCTCGCTAGAGGAATCACTGATGCGGACAATGCGCAACGTCATTCGCTACAACATCACAACTTAGCTCAAGGATTTGAGTTAGTCGGTCTCGGTGAATTAGCTGATGCTGTGCAAAGCTGTTCGCGGTTAATTCAATTTTAATTCTAAGTTCTTTATTAGAGTGTTGCTTTTAAAAGGTAAATTGTGTGAAAACTGTACTCGTCATCCTAACGCAGCCTAATTTGACCAATTTGCAAATCAACGAAAGTTTATCTGCTACTATGGTTTTAGCAACCTTTGGTATATCTGTCAAAGTATTATTCAAAGACGCTGCAATTAGCCTACTAAACAATAAGCTACAATTTAATCAATTCCGTGATGCTTTTAAAATTGCATCCAATATGGTGGAAAGTTTTGAATTTTATGATTTGACACCAATTCTGATTGAAGAAAAAAATAAAGATCGTCATGAGGTTCAAAATTCTGATCAAGATATAGAACTGGTTAACCTGCTTCCTGAATTCGTTCGATCATTTGATCATGTCTTATATTGGTGATTGAGATTTCCCCATGAACAAAAAAACATTAATTATCATTCAGGCGCCATATAGCAATCTGGCGAAAGTTTGGAGCGAACTATATCAATTTGCATTAGTTGACGACCCGATCGTGATCATGGGTGAAGCTTTGTTAACTGTACCTGATGAAATTTTTAATAATTATCGGAACATATATTGTTTAGATTCAGATGTTAATTTACTAAATCAGACTAATCACACCCAAATCAAAATTTTGCAATACTCTGATTTTGCTGATTTAATTTTAGAATTTAATCATTGTATTACACTTAAATAAGATATTTTTAATTTTGCTTAGGCTATTTTATGCAATTAGAGCTAGATCAAGACGGACATTTAGTTGACTATACCGTTTGGAACCATGAAGTTGCTAAGGAGCTTGCTAAATCATTAGATTTGGAGCTTACAGAATGGCATTTTGAGGTTTTAAATGCTGTACGTCAGTTTTATCAACAGTTTGGACATTCTCCAGCTACCCGACCACTAATAAAATTTTTAATGAAAACGGTAAGCCCTGAGATTAACAATGCTGAACTACAGCAGAAGTTCAATACAGGTTTAGTTGCACGCCACTTAAGCCGATTGGCGGGCGTTCCCAAACCTGCAAATTGTTTGTAAACACTTATGATTAAAGATTTTTTTAGCATAGATAACAGATTAAACCCTAAATTTTTTGAAGTTCTATCTCACGTAATAAAACATGAGATAGAACAAGAAGAAACTTGAATTAAGCTGTCTTCTTCTTTTGCTCCACGAAAGCGAAATACCCTGGTCCAGCTGCAACTCTTACATCTTTTACATGAATAGGCTCTTCGCATTCAGAACAAACTACTTTGGGGCTTATTTTCTTGCCACAACTTTTATGTGTAAATTCTATCGGCTTACCCAACCCTTTATCCATCCACTTATCAGCCCACTGTACCATCGAAAGAATGATTGGATACAAGTCTAGTCCTTTTTCAGTAAGTTGATATTCAAACCGCTCTTGGCGTTCTACATAAGGAACTTTAACTAAAATTTCATGCTCTACAAGTCGTTTTAAACGTTCTGATAACACATGACGTGTTAGCCCTAAGCTGCGCTGGAAATCATCAAAACGGCGTATACCCATAAAAGCATTTCGTAGAATCAACATTGTCCAACGATCACCTAGAACCGAAAGTGTTCTAGCAACAGAACATGGTTGCTCACCGATTTCTTCCCATTTCATTATTATCACCTAATTATTTTTTAAAGTATTAAAAGACACCATCCATGTCTTGAACCGTATTATTTATAAGAACAACAATACTGACATTACACTAAACCAGTTTATTCATTAGATGCAATATCAGAACTCGTCAACAGCACCTAAAAAATAAATCTAGTTACATAATGTAATCAAAAAATTAAGTCACTATAAATACACCTGTTAATTCTTGTCCAATCTCAAGTTTAGTATTTGCAGGAACTCGAACCAAACAATTGGCTTGCATTAAATTACTGAGCATATGTGATTGTTGCTTAGCTAGACTTTTTAATTTTAATTGTCCATGTTCGTAATAAGCCTGCATTCTTAAAAAACGCTCACGTGCATCAGATTTAAGCTCGTGTGTTAATGTTCCACTAAACCAATTGATTGATTGATCTTGATTTTGTAATGCATCTAATAAAACCTTGCCATAGATTTGCATGCAAACATAAACTGCAGCTGGATTTCCAGGCAAGCCAAGTAAAAAACAGCGATGCTCATCTTCAATATATTGGGCGAAGAAAAGTGGTTTACCTGGTTTTTGTTTAACTTTCCAAAATATTTGTTCGAAACCTGCGTCAAATGAACAAGGACGGACAAAATCATAGTCCCCAACAGATACACCACCTGTGGTGATGATCACATCATATTGTTGTTTTAATTGGTTAAAACATTGAGTAACACGTTGAGACTCATCTGCAATGTGCAGAATATTTACCTCTATGCCGTAATCTTCAAACCATGCTTTTAATAAAGGTCCATTTGCATCAAAAACTTTGCCAGCTTTTAAATCTTCTGGTGTTTCAGCAACTTCATCACCAGTGACGAGTACAGCGACTTTAGGTAGTTGATATACAGCAATACTTCGTACACCGATCATACTCAATGCTGCAAGCGCACCAATATTAATTTTCTGACCACATTCAGCGATCTTCTGACCTAATTGAATTTCCTCGCCTGCAAAACGAATATCTGCTTGTTGCTGAATATGTTCAACTAAACGAATTTTATTATTTGATTCGATCTTTACAATTTCTTGTCTAGCGACATGTGTCGTTCCAGTTGGAACCTTACCCCCAGTAAAAATACGTATGGCTTGTCCCTGCAGAAGTTGATGATCAAGTTCACTTCCTGCTTTTATCTCTCCAATAACTTCAAATACTGAATCTTGAAGATTTTCAGAGGATGAACATATTGCATACCCATCCACAGCACTTTGTGAAAAAGTGGGTAAATCTACTCCTGAATACACATCTTGAGCCAAATAACGATTCAGACATTCGGTTAATGGTAATTGCTCTGCCGTCAATGCGCTAGGCGTTGACTGAATCAACGCCAAAGCCTCATCAATACTGATCAACCCTTTCTCAGCACCACATCCTGACATTACTCATATCCCCCTGGATGTGGCAAATCACGGCAAACATCAAAAATATGCACCAAGGCTGGCAAAATTGCAGCCATTGATTCACTTGCACCGCCACGACTACCAGGTAAAGTCACTACTAGCGAACGATCAATAAAACCAGCCACCCCACGCGACATAGCCGCATATGGCGTACGTTTCTGTCCAAAAGAACGTGCCGCTTCCATCAAACCATCTAATTTTCTTTCTAACAATGGCTCAAGCGTATCTACCGTTATGTCACGTTTCCCGATTCCCGTACCACCAACAGTCATAATGCATGCATAAGATTTGCTTAGCTCTAACACTAGATCCTTTAACTGATCAGATTCATCAGGCAGAATTTGATAATGAATTGGATCAAAACCAGCTTCTGTCAAAGTATCAACAACTGACTTTCCTGCCGTATCAGGTTTTCGACCAGCTGCCACAGTATCTGAGAGAACAATCACTGCAGCAGAAACAGGTTGACGTAAGGTACGTTTGAAATGTGATTTTCCGCCTTTTTTCTTGAGCAATTTACATTGATCTAAACAAAGCTCTTCTGGCTCACAATGCGGTTTTAACATGTCATATAACGTTAAACCTGCAAGACTAGCAGCTGTGAGTGCTTCCATCTCAACACCTGTAGGACCAATCGTTTCTACCGTGGTTAAAATTACGACATGATCATCATTTAATTCATATTCAACATCGGCACGATAAATCGGTAATGGATGGCAAAGCGGAATCAGCTCATCCGTTCGTTTCGCTGCCAATATACCTGCAATACGTGCAGTTTTCAGCGCATCACCCTTTTCAGTATTTCCGTCACGTAGGAGTTGAATACAATGTGCAGGTGCATGTAAGACAGCTTGTGCTTCAGCTACACGATAACTTTCGGGTTTCATCCCAACATTTTTCATTTTTACGTCCTAAATTTAATCGTGTGTATGGTCATGTGCACAATGTTCATGGTGCTGATGCATTGTTGATTCTGCTTTTGATAAAGGAGAACTCAAGGGCTTTTTCGATTGAAGATTATCAGTAGTATCTTTTCGAATACAACAGCCTTCAACGTAATGGCTTGTTCCATCTGTGAAAAACTCCTCTTTCCAAATTGGAACTTCATGCTTGACTCGTTCAACAGCTTCTTCGCAAGCTTGAAATGCTTCACGGCGATGCGCAGCATACGCAATTGCAATAATTGCGGTATCACTCACATCCAAAAAACCAATACGATGAATCACTCGAACATAAGAAACTTGATATTTATCTTTAATTTCCTGTTCTATCTCACGAATCATCTTTTCTGCGACAGGCGTGTAAGAGGTATATTTAAGAGCTTTTACCGCTTTTCCTTCATGATGGTTTCGTACTGTTCCAATGAAAACATCAATCCCGCCACATTCAGGAAATGACTGAATAGGATCAAAAATATCTAAACTTAATGCTTGATCTTGAACTCTTGAAAACTCACGCATTTCTAACCTCCAGCAACAGGTGACAAAAGCACCACTGTGCATGATGAATTTAGTACGGTCTGACGTGTCACAATATCTTCACCTATCGCGCAAGCACATTTATCCATCGCCTTTGTAGCATCTGGATAACGATCTACAATATGATTTAAAACATCTAAAATTAAACTTTCTTTAGCAAACTCAAATTGAAGTGGTTTGGGTAGTAATCTTTCTATCTCTCCAAAAGCTTCTATTTTAATTTCTATGGTTTGCATACCCTCTCCATATTTTTCAATCTAACCTCCAAGCATGTGCATACTAATTTTACGTACTTGTTGGTTTTGTATCGCGTGATAACCTTTAGCCTTATGCCAGATATAAGGTTTAATTTTTTGATCTAACATTTGATATGACACCTCAGATAAACCAACATGTTGTTTAATGGTGTTCAACAAATCGTTTTTAATATTCAAACCTTGTTGAGCAAATAAACAATTGAATAGTTCACCTTGTGCAGTTAGACGAATACGATCGCACTCACCACAAAATGAGTGGGTAATCGTCGAAATGATGCCAATTCGATAATCATCATCTAATCGATATTGGCGTGCTGGTTCATGATTTTGTTGAAGTAGCTCAATAGCATAATGAGGCTTTAATCGCGCTAATATTTCTGCTTCGCTCACTACAGCATCTTTTGTCCAATGTTGATCACCGTCTAGCGGCATAAACTCAATAAAACGTAATGGAATATTTTGATCTTTTGCCCATTTCACCATCGGTAGAATTTGATCATCATTGTGATCTTTCATTAAAACACAATTAATTTTAAAAGGGATTTCAGCTTTTTGAGCGGCTTTTATTCCTTCTAGTACAGGATTAAGTTCTTTCTTGGTTAGTGCTTTGAATTGTTTTGCATCAAGACTATCGAGGCTGATATTTAAATCATCCAAACCAGCAGCTTTTAATTGATCAGCGTACTTCGCTAGGTAATGACCATTAGTCGTCATTGAAATACGTTTTAAACCAATTTTTTTTAGTTGCTGTAAGTCACGGATGAAATGAACAACTCCTTGTCGCATTAAAGGTTCCCCACCTGTAATACGAATATTCTCAATGCCTTGTTTCACCATATAAGTACAAAAAACCAAAAGGGATTCGAAACTTAATAAATCTTGCTTTTTCATCCATTCAGGATGTTCAGGCATACAATACACACATTTAAAATTGCAACGATCCGTCACCGAAATACGTAACTTACGCTTAATACGACCATACTGATCTTGTAAGATCGGTAAATTCGTTTCAGGTATTTCATGCTTCATCATATGCACTCATATTGTGAATTTTCTCATCTTGTTCAGCACAAGTTGTGTGCGTATCTATTTTCCTGAACATATGAGAATTTTACTTAAGCAATTATTATTCCAATTTCTAAAATTCATCAATCATATAGTCTGTGTTTAGTTGAATGAACTTATCATTTTAATACTAGAACAAAATCTGATGATTTATAGCAGATTATGGTTAAATGAAATTGCACTATTTCAAAACATATATAAATTTAAATGCAATAAAATAGTGCAAAACAACTCAATCTATCAACTATGCCGCAGGCTTCTCTAGTCGTACCGGCACATATTTATGATATGGGGTTTTCGATAAAGGATCGCAATGCTTTAACGAAGTTAATCGATTCAATTCAGGTCCGATCGCCTGCCCCCCGTTATAACGTAAACCATAGCCATGTGGCAGCGAAACAACCCCTTTTCGCATTCCCTCATCGATCTCTACAACCACTGCAATCTGCCCATGTTCCGAAATACACTGTAATGAGTGACCTGTCTCTACGCCAAAATGAACTGCATCTTCAGGATTCATTCTCAAGCGACCTTCTGCATCAACCTTACGCCATGCTGGATCACGGTAGATTTGGTTTGCGTTATAGCTACGGCGCTCACCTGCCAATAAAACAAATGGAAACTGATCACTTGTACCTTGAGTTTGTTGATTCAATTGTGCTAACTCAATCAACATTTCAGGGATTGCTAAATGAATCTTTTTATCTTTATAAGCAACCAAATCCCAGACATCATCATAGTTGTGTTTAGAGAGAATTACGCCTGAACGTTTCTGCAATATCGCTTGGAATAGGTTTACGCCTAGAGTTAAACGATTCCCTTTATAACCCGCTTGTTTGACTGCTTTATAGTGTTGAGCCGAATACTGCATACATAGAGGCAATAATAAAGCCGTTGATGCGGCGTCATTTGGTAATGTCTGCCCAAGTGTTCGATAAAAAATAGATGCCGCAAATGGGACTAACTTTTTATTTTTCACAAAACTGGCAGCAAGTGCAGCAAAATAACATAGATATGCTGTTTTAGCGGAATCCTTTTGCGCGATCTTATTCAGTAAAGGAAACTGTTTTGGAATAGCACCCATGGCTTCAAGTAGGCGAGTATAGATTTCCGATTCTGGCAGCGTATTGCCTTGAGCTTTAAAAAGCGGATGAAGTAAATGGAAACCATTTTGTGGGAATTCCAAATTAAAGCCCGTAAATTCCCACTTTTCAAATTGACTATGCGCTGGCAATACATAATGGGCTAATCGCGCTGTTTCTGTCATCGCAACATCAACCACAACTAGCAACTCCAATGACTGGAATGCCTGTTCATAAGCTGCGGTGTCTGGATAGGTGAGCAATGGATTGCAACTATCTACAAAGACTGCACGTACTCGCTTATCACCTGCTTTTAAAATTTCGTCAGGTAAAATATTTGGTGGGAAAAAACCTGATATTGGAAACATCTTATGATGAACCGTACGACGATATTTAGGATTACGCTCATCAGTATTGGTCAAGATCGGAATAAACATAGTATGTAAGTTATTCGTTCCCTGTTTACCAAAATGCCCTACGAGTAAATAAAGTAGTTTTTCCAAATATCCGTTTAAGGTTGTGTTTAAAGTATGCTGAATCCCTAAATCAATACGAACACAACCACGCTTAGCTTTGGCAAAATCACGGACAATTTGATAGATCAATTCAACTGAAACATCTGCCTTCTCAATATATTACTCAATTGGGACGGCTGAAAATGCTTGTTTAACTTGCTCAAACCCATGCGTATGCTTTTGAATAAATGCTTGATCATACAAATCTTCGCGCAACATGATTGCAATCATTGCAGACATCAAATAGGAATCTGTACCTGGTTTTAATTGCACATGGATATCAGCTTGCTTAGCCGTTTCAGTAACACGCGGATTAAAAACCACCATTGTTCGGTTTGGATCTTTCTTGATATGTTTTAAAGTATCACGAGCATTTGGAATACCATGTGCTTGAAACGGATTAGTTCCAATAAATAAAACATAATCCGCATGTTCAACATCTTCAGTTGTGTGACAGGCTTGACTACCAAACAAACGTCCATTTACCCAGAAATCACCAGTTTTCTCTTGAGCAAGTGAGTTATAGGCATAAAAGCTTTTCATTGCATACAATAGTTGGCGACCATAAGCCGCCCCTAGATGATTGCCTTGTCCACCACCACCAACCGACGCAAATGCTGTTCCGCCATGTGCATCACGAATTTCAACCAATTGATCTGCGATTTCTTGGATCGCTTGATCCCAAGGAATTTCTTGAAATGAACCATCAGCTTGTCGCTTCAAGGGATGAGTTAAACGATCTGCATGTTGTTGATAATGCTGTAAACGCGCTGCTTTTTGACAAATATAACCTTGTGAAAATGGATGCTGCTCATCACCTTTAATTTTCTTAAATTGGTTGTTTTCAACTTCAACACTTAAACCACAGTTTCTCGAACATAAAATACAAGCAGTCACATCCTGTCTTGCAGCGCTAGTCGACATTGGCATTTTATTCTCCCTATGATTTGCAGTCTTATTCACTAAAGGTCTTTTGATTTTTAAAAGCGAATAAGGCTCAAATTACAAATGATGAAATAAGCAAGACAAGCACTTATCTCGATTATTTTTCTAAATTTTAATTGCCCAAACATGATCTTAAATCCTAATAAATTATTTGGACAACCACTTAAAATCCTATTAGTTCCAAAATAGAACTTATTTACTAGAAGATCAAGTACACTCACCCGAAATAAAACTAAAACTTGACTTAGCAGAGTTCTGATAAATGAATAAGATTATTGTCATAAAAATATAATTTTTATTGATCCAATCCCCTTAATACATGAATATCTAAAAAGAATGGAATTTCTTTAACGATTCCTCACCATAATAGAAAGATCTTATGAATAATCCAATGAACTCGAAACAAATTGAAGCCCTTGTTGCACAACACCCTGTTGTTGATGATCTCATTCAGCTTAAAGAAACAATTTGGTTGAATCCAAATTTTACGACCCTTGAAATGGGGCTACCTTTTGTTGGTCTTAATCAAAATGATATTGATGATGCCCGTGATCGTTTAACTCGCTTCGCTCCTTATCTGATGTCTGTATTTCCTGAGACTAAGATAAGCAAAGGAATTATTGAGTCTGAACTGGTTTCTATTCCAAAGATGCAGCAAACGCTTGAAGCTCATTTCAAACAAGATATCACTGGAAAATTATGGCTAAAAAAAGACTGTCATTTGCCAATCTCAGGATCGATCAAAGCACGTGGCGGTATTTACGAGGTGCTCTATCAGGCTGAAAAACTTGCCCTTCAAGCAGGTTTATTAACAATTGAAGATGATTATTCAAAATTAGATAGTGCAGAATTTAGAGATTTTTTTAGTCAATACAGTATTGCCGTTGGCTCTACAGGAAATTTAGGACTTTCGATTGGTATCATGAGTGCAAAACTTGGCTTCGATGTCACTGTGCATATGTCAGCAGATGCGCGTCAGTGGAAAAAAGATAAATTAAGATCACATGGTGTTACCGTTATTGAATACGCACAGGATTATGGTGTTGCAGTTGAAGAAGGTCGTAAAGCAGCATTAAAAAATCCAAATTGCTTTTTTATTGATGACGAAAATTCAAAAACTTTATTTTTAGGATATGCCGTTGCAGGTGAACGCTTAAAAGCACAATTAGAATCTCAAAATATTACGGTTGATCATGACCATCCTTTATTTGTTTATTTACCTTGTGGGGTTGGTGGTGGCCCTGGTGGCGTTGCATTTGGACTAAAAATGGCTTTGGGTGATCACGTACATTGTATTTTTGCAGAGCCAACTCATTCACCATGCATGTTGCTAGGTGTAGCAACAGGCTTACATGATCAAATCTCAGTACAAGACCTAGGCATTGATAACATTACCGCAGCAGATGGTTTAGCTGTAGGACGCGCATCTGGATTTGTGGGTCGAGCGATGGAAAGACTACTCGATGCTTTCTACACACTGGATGATCAAAGCATGTATAAATTATTGGGTCTACTCAATCAATCAGAAGATTTAAAACTGGAACCATCTGCCTTAGCTGGAATGTTGGGTCCAATCTTAATCAGTCAGCATCAAGAATATGCTGCTATGCATCAACTGACTGCACAACAAATGAATAATGCTAATCATATTGTTTGGGCAACTGGTGGTGGTATGGTTCCAGTTGAAGAAATGGAAATTTATCTGCAAAAATCCATAATCTAAACATCCATATCAACATCTAAATAAGAGAGCTTTTTTAACCGATCAGTTTGAAACAAACATCTGTTTAAAAGCTTTCATCTGCTTGTATTGTTGAAGCTCATCCAATGAATTGATGCTATGACAAAACAGGCTTTGCTTTTGAAAGACAACGTGTTGAGCGTGTAGTTGCCTAAAAGTTTCTCTTAAACTTAATTTATTTGCAGCGAGCTGGTGTTCTAATATCGACAAACTGGCTCTTTTTAACAAGCAAAATGGATACAAGGCATCGCCATTGATATTTACATACGCCACGGATGCTTGCGGATTTTTCTCTAAAGCTCTATGCAGCTTTGCAAGCACTTGATTTGGGATATAAGTCACATCACAAGGAATAAATAATGCATATTCTGCTTCTACACGCGACCATGCACTTTTCATTCCCATCAACGGCCCTAAAAAGCCGTTTTGATCATCAGAAAAACATTCAACAGTCGGCTCTATGCTTTTATAGATCGAGCTATCACGATGACTATTGACCCATATCTGCTGAACTTCCGATTTAAAGCGTTGACAAATTTTCGACAATTGAATCTGATCATCAAACTGTTGCAATAGTTTGTTCATCCCATTCATTCGTCGTGCCTGTCCTCCCGCCAAGATCACGAGATCTGTAGCGGGAAAATCTGTATTCATGCTTCCGCCTCCAACTGGCAGGTTTTAATCAAACCTCTGATCTCAGGTAAACAAGAACCACAATTACCACCCGCTTTTAGACATGCTGTCACTTGTTTCTCATGAGTAATATTCTGCGTTTTAATCGCTTCAATGATCTTATTTTTACCTACTTTAAAGCAGCTACATACCAATGGTCCATCATTATTCGCGGCTGACATCGGCATACCAGCAAGCAGTGCTTTACGATGTAATGCACTTAAACGCTCACGTTTGAATAAACTCGCAACCCAATCACGATCAGGCAACATATCCGATGGCGCAATATAAAGACTGGCAATCAAAATACCATCTTTCAGAATGATGCTATGACTCATTTGCGCTGAAACGTCTTCAATACTCAACCATTCATAGGTTTCATCTACAAAAGGTAAGAAACTTTTTAAATTCTTCTGCGTTTGATCAAAGTTGTGACGATCTGCAATTTCAAAACGAACTGCTTTGGCTATTTTAACTTTTGCCCACCATGCACATGTTTGCAATGAGGTTTTGATTTGTTGTTCAAACCCATCTCGGACATACAAAACACCTTGCCATGTCGTATGGAACGGCTGAATCGCAACAGGTGTGTGTTTAAACTCAGGTTCGCCTGATATTGCATCGACAACTGGATTAACCACTTTTCCAACACGGGCATCAGAGGCAACTTGCTCAGTCCAATGAATCGGTGCAAAAATTTGACCACGGCGAACGCCTTGAGCCAAAGTGACACGCAGAACACAACTGCCCCATTGTGACTTCACTTCAACCAATGCTTTATCACGAATACCAAATTTTAAAGCATCATTCGGGTGAATTTCACAGAAAGGTTCAGCTCGGTGAGTGGTCAGATTTGCTGATAAACCTGTTCGCGTCATGGTGTGCCATTGATCACGAATACGTCCTGTATTCAACACCAATGGATAATCTTCAGAAACTGCATGCACAGGATCAATTGCCACTGTCGGGATCAGTTTTGCTTTTTTGCTTTTATGGCTAAACAAGCCTTGATCAAATAACTGCTCAACCGCAGTACTTTGATCTTTTTCCCAAACGGGCCATTGGATCGGACGTAAATGATCATATTCATCCAAAGATAAATTCATTAGTCCTTTTAGGTTGAAATAACGAAAGTTTTCAACTTGATCACGTTGATCCAAACTTGCATTTTGATGCGCAGATAAGGCTGCGTGCTCATTAAAGATGTCACATGCATTGTTAAAATCAAAACCAGAAAAACCTAATTTTTTCGCAACTTCAGCAACGGCCCACCAGTCTGCTTTTGCTTGCTTTGGAGCAGGTAAAAAAGCTCTTTGACGTGAAATACGGCGCTCTGAGTTGGTCACCGTTCCATCTTTTTCACCCCAACCTAACGCAGGAAGCAACACATCCGCATAAGCTGTGGTATCTGTATCAGCACAAATATCTGAAACCACGACAAACTCACATTTGTTCAATGCGCGTTTTACTTGATCCGCATCAGGTAAACTCACCACAGGATTGGTTGCCATAATCCATATGGCTTTAATTTTCCCAGACTCTACAGCTTGGAATAAGTCAACTGCTTTCAGTCCCGCTTGATTGGCAATCACAGGACTGTTCCAAAAGTCTTGTACAAGTGTTTGGTGTGATGGATTATCGATGTCCATATGTGCTGCCAACATATTGGCTAAACCACCCACTTCACGGCCACCCATGGCATTCGGTTGACCTGTCATTGAGAATGGCGCAGCACCTAACTTACCAATTTTCCCTGTCAAAAGATGGCAATTGATAATGCTATTGGCTTTATTCACCCCTTGAGAAGATTGATTCACACCCATTGAAAATAAGCTCACAACTTTTTCAGTTGTTGCAAATTTTTCGAAGAAGAATTTT
This sequence comes from Acinetobacter sp. SK-43, assembly GCF_015351505.1. NCBI lineage: Bacteria > Pseudomonadati > Pseudomonadota > Gammaproteobacteria > Moraxellales > Moraxellaceae > Acinetobacter > Acinetobacter sp. SK-43. The sequence goes on along the minus strand of NZ_JADKPY010000049.1, from coordinate 35,156 downwards.
AGCTTTTCTGCTGAAATTCCCGTACGTTTCACGACTGAGTCAAAATCAGCTTCAGTCTGACTAGATTCTAGTAAAGTGTCTAAACCTTCTGTATGTGTATCGACAAAATGTTGATCAATAAAGTTATTCTTATATAAATACTGTAATAAACCATTGAACAATGCGACATCTTGTCCTGGTAAAATTGGAAGGTGCAAATCTGCTTGTTCACATGTACTGGTAAAACGGGGATCAACTACAACAACGAATAAATCTGGATTTTTACTTTTCGCCTGCATGATGCGTTGGTAAAGTACAGGATGACACCATGCAGTATTTGAACCCACCAACACCACCATATCGGTAAATTCAAAGTCTTCGTAACTTGCTGGCACGATATCCTCACCAAAAGCACGCTTATGCGCTGCAACTGCTGAAGACATGCACAGACGTGAATTGGTGTCGATATTGGCTGTACCTAGATATCCTTTCACAAACTTATTGACGACATAATAATCCTCAGTCAATAGCTGCCCTGATACATAAAATGCCACACTGTCACGACCGTGTTGATCGATACAAGCTTGGAATTGATCTGCGATTATTTCTATGGCTGCATCCCATGTCGTTACCTTACGATGGTTCTTACGACCAAACATCGGATGCAAAACGCGAGTCTCTAATCCTAGAGTATCCGCCAAATTACTGCCTTTAATACAAAGGCGTCCAAAATTAGATGGATGTTCCAAATCACCAGCAACCTGAACCGTTGTTCCTTGTGCTTTATGATTTACCGTGACATCAACACCACATCCAACCCCACAATAGGGACACGTTGTTTTTGTAATGATTGTTTCTGCTTGATCGGAGCGACTGTGTTCTAAATTTTGAATACTGTTCATGACTGCCCCTTTTACCTAGTTAATCCGCTGAACTCTACACTTAACTAAAAAATCATTCTGAGTTCTTCCCCAGTTTTAGCTTAGACCACAATTCTAATACTGGAATTTTCTCCTCAAACACTACCGTGACAGGCGGCATGGATGCCGCCTTGTTGGGCTGCGGTAGCAAGGACGTACCGTCAGCTCAACAAAGGATTTTTGTTACTTTTCATCCCTGAAAAGTAAGGCAATGCATTTGCAAAAAACATCTGCTCCTACACAACATATGTGGCAATGCCTTTAACGCTTAACCTAATCTTTACGAAAGGATTAGCTTTCATCCTGCTTTCTTCATTGCAAAATCCTTACCAAATAACAATTTATTTCTAAATGTTGAAATTGGTGTTTGATCTGCAATCAATTCCGCATACCACATGCCATCTTCAGTATCACCGAACAGTACCGCACCGATGACTTTATCTTTCTGAATAATGATACGCTTGTAAATTTGTCGTTTTTCATCATTCAGGATAATGTCTTCGTAATCTTCTTTCGGTTCAAAATTTCCAGCCGAGAATACATCAACACCACTCACTTTAAGCTGAGTTGGAACGGTTGGTGATTTGAAAGTTAAACTACCGTGTTCTGCCAAGTGTGTTGCACAGATAAATGCTTGTCCCCACAATGGTTCGACGAGACCAAAAGTCTGATTACGATGCTCAATACATTCACCCACTGCATAAATACTTGGGTCAAATGTTTGCATCGTATCATTGACCAAAATACCACGATTGCAACGTAAACCAGCACTTTGAGCCAAAGCAATATTTGGACGAATACCTACAGCAAATACGACAAGGTCGGCATCCAACACTGTGCCATCTTTCAGACGTACTTGGTTAACATGACCATCTTTACCAATCAATGCTTCAGTATTTGCCTCAGTGATAATATTAATCCCTTTTTCTTCAATGCTTTGACGCAACATACGACTCGCACGACCATCAAGCTGACGCTCCATAATGCGATCCATCAAATGAAGAACAGTGACATTCATGCCACGTTGCTTGAGACCGTAAGCTGCTTCTAAGCCAAGCAAACCACCACCAATCACCACAGCATTTTTCTTCGTTTCGCAATATTTAATCATGGTATTGACATCATAAATATCACGGAAGCTGATCACACCTTTCAAATCTACGCCTTGTACAGGTGGGATAAATGGAGATGAACCTGTTGCAATAATCAAACGATCGTAATCGACACTTTCGCCTTTTTGTGTATGCACTACTTTACGAGTACGATCGATTTTAATAGCAGGATCGTCAGCAATAAATTTGATGCCCTTATCGCTGTACCATGCATGTGGATGCAACATAATGTCATCAATAGTTTTCTCACCAGAAAGCACTGGTGAAAGCATGATACGGTTATAGTTACCCCAAGGCTCTTCACCAATCACCGTCACATCATAACGATCAGGTGCCATGTCGAGTAAATCCTCTAGACAGCGCATTCCAGCCAAACCATTACCGATCAAAACGAGCTTCAGTTTTTCTTGAGAAACACCATTATTGGTAATATAAGTTTTTTGCGGAACAGTACCTACCCAAACTCGACCATTTTCGATTTTGGTTGGAAAAACAGAAAGCTTTTGATCTTTATCTTCTAGGCATCGACCTGTTGCTAGACTGAAGTGCTGCTTGTAAATCGGTGAGGCAATAACACGCTCACCTTGCAAATCACCAATAATACCGCGCGCCATTACATTTGCTTGGCTAAACGGATCTTTATTACTTAATGCATAAATACGTTTTTCGTTCCCTACGCGGAATAAAGCAACGGATTGACCCGCAATAAGTGCACCTACACCTGTATTTGGCGTGATGTCATCAAGATGACACACATCAATCCATTGATTTTCTGGAAGCATATTCATGTCTTTTAGATTTGTCATTTTGATTCTCCTTATGCTTCTACCATCGGGATACGATCAACTGAACGCTCAGCTTCATTTAATGGACGGATCTGATCACGCACTTCAGTAAATTGAATATATGGATCAGCTTGCTCTTCAGCGCTTGCGTTAATGTAAGTTTGGAAGCGTTTACGAATCTCAGGATTCTCTACCGCAGTACGCCATTCGTCTTGATACGTTCCAATGACATGCGCCATGCGGTTTTCAAGTTCTTCTGCAAGACCAAGCGAATCATCAACAATCACAGCTTTGAGATAATCTAAACCACCTTCCATGTTGTCACGCCATACACTGGTACGTTGTAAACGATCAGCAGTTTGGATATAGAACATAAAGAAGCGATCGATATAACGAATCAAAGTTTCAGTATCTAGATCAGAAGCTAAAAGCTCTGCATGGCGTGGTTTCATTCCACCATTACCACACACATACAAGTTCCAGCCTTTTTCTGTCGCAATGACACCAACATCTTTACCTTGTGCTTCAGCACACTCACGCGTACAACCCGAGACAGCCATTTTTAGTTTGTGCGGTGAGCGTAAGCCTTTGTAGCGATTTTCTAATTCAATCGCTAAACCAACAGAATCATCTACGCCATAACGGCACCACGTGCTACCTACACATGATTTCACTGTACGTAATGATTTACCGTAAGCATGACCTGACTCGAAGCCTGCTGCATTCAACTCTTCCCAAATAAATGGTAGCTCGTGTAGTTGTGCACCAAATAAATCAACGCGTTGACCACCTGTAATTTTGGTATACAGGTTATATTTTTTAGCAATTTGACCTACAGCAATCAAACCATCTGGAGTAACTTCACCACCTGCCATACGCGGTACAACTGAGTATGAACCATCCTTTTGGATATTTCCCAAGTAGTAGTCATTACTGTCTTGTAGACCTGCGTGCGTTGGTTCCAATACAAAGTCATTCCAGCACGATGCCAAAATGTTCGCTGTCATTGGTTTACAGATATCACAACCTAAACCATGACCATGTTGTTGAATCAAATCATCAAACGTTTTGATTTCATTTACACGGACTAAGTGATAAATCTCTTGGCGTGAATATGGGAAGTGCTCACAAACATGGTTATTAACCGTTACACCTTGACGTTGTAACTCAGACTTTAAAACTTGAGTAACTAATGGCGCACAACCACCACATGCTGTTGCTGCTTTAGTACATTTCTTTAAAGCACCTAAAGAGGTCGAACCATCACAAATCGCTTGGCAAATATCTGCTTTCGACACGTTGTTACATGAACAAATCGTTGCACTGTCTGGAAGTAAATCCACACCGCTACCGCCCGCTTTCGCACCAGAATCAGCAAATCCTGGCATGATTAAGCTTTCAGGTGTTTCTGGCAATGCGATACCATTCAACATCATTTGTAAAAGATCGTTATATTCTTTTGCATCACCAACAAGTACTGCACCCAGTAATTTGGTTTTATCTGCATCTACGACGATTTTCTTATAAACTAATGCATCTTCATCAGCATAGAAATAGCTAAGCGAATTCGGTGTCATGCCATGAGCATCACCAACCGATGCCACATCTACACCCATCAATTTCAACTTAGTGCTCATATCAGCACCAGCGAAACAATGTGTTTCTTCAGCTAAGATATGTTTGGCTGCGATACGCGCCATGTCATATCCAGGTGCAACCAGACCATAAATTTTATTGTCCCAAAGCGCACATTCACCAATTGCGTAAATATTTTCATCAGAGGTTTGGCAGTAATCATTGATCTTGATACCACCACGCTCCCCAAGTGCTAAACCGCTTGAACGTGCTAATTCATCACGTGGGCGAATCCCCGCAGAGAACAAAATCACATCCGTTTCAAGCTCACTACCATCAGCAAATTTCATTACATGCTTAGCATTATTGCCAGCTTCAATACATTGCGTTGCTTTTTGTGTGTGAACTTTTACACCTAAGTTTTCGATTTTACGGCGTAATACTTTACCGCCCAAATCATCGATCTGAACCGCCATCAAACGTGGAGCAAATTCAACTACATGTGTTTCAAGATTTAAATCACGTAAAGCTTTAGCCGCTTCCAAACCGAGTAGACCACCACCGATCACTACACCTGATGTCGCGTTTAGGCTTGCAGCACGGATCGCATCTAAATCTTCGATGGTACGATATACAAAGCAATTTTCACGATCATTACCTGCAATTGGCGGAACGAAAGCATATGAACCAGTTGCCAGTACAAGTTTGTCGTAACTGATGACATCACCCATACTAGTAGTCACAGTTTGTTCTTTTGTATCAATTGCAATGGCTTTGGTATTTAGTCTTAAATCGATACCATGAGCATCGGCAAAATCGAAACGAGCAAGTGATAAATCTTTCGCTGATTTACCTGAAAAATATTCAGTCAAATGTACGCGGTCATATGCAATACGTGGTTCTTCAGCAAGAATTGTTATCTCTAATTCATCATCAGCTTTCTCTAAGATGGCTTCGATGAATTTATGACCCACCATACCGTGACCAATCATCACTAATTTCATTGTGTTTCTCCTAAAATCTAATCTGAGATTAAGCTGCGCTGTTTTGTTCTGAGCCACGTTCTAAAATTGCTTGTTCAAATAAACGTTGTTCTTTTTCTTTATGCTCTACCGAAAATCGGATAAGCATGACCGAACTCGCAGCAATGACCACTAAGCCACCTAGAACCATTAAACAAGTTTGAATATCCAACATACCTTTCAGTAAGAAACCTGCTGCCACTGCACCAACGTTTCCACCTGCACCGATGATGCCTGCAACACCACCTAGCGCTTCACGATCAATGAATGGAACAAGCGCATAAGTCGCACCACATGCCATGTGTGTGAATAATGCAAATATCGTCATTACGAGAATAGCGAGTACAGGTCCATTCATTTGCGAGAACAACATTAAGAAAAGCCCTTCGCCAAGGATCAATCCAAACAGTACTTTAGTACGACCATCCAAGCCTTTTTTGAGTGCAACTTTGTCTGAAAGAATCCCACCCAATGCACGGGCAAATAATGCGAGCAAACCAAAGATACCTGCTGCTAAACCAGCTTCTTTTAATCCGAAACTAAAGTGTTCGACGTAGTACATTGCAATGATGTTATGGATAAAGATTTCGATACCGAAACAAGCTGCATATGAGAAGAAGAGAATCCATACGCGGTAGTTACGTGCAGCATGTATTAAGATTGCTAGACCACCTTTTTTATCGCTGCCAACAACCACACCTTGAGCACGTAACTCTTTGAAATCACCTTGAGGACAATCTTGAGTAAACTTCCAGTAAAGGAAACCTACGATCACCATCATGAAACCTGGGACGATTAGTGCGAGTCTCCAACCAAATGCTTGCTCAACACCAAACATCACCAATGCTGATAGTAATAACGGCATGAGTGCTTGTGTTGCCCCACCACCAGCATTACCCCAACCAGCTGAGGCTGCGTTTGCAGTTCCCACGACATTTGGAGCAAACATGATGCTAGTGTGGTATTGCGTAATCACAAAACTCGCACCAATTGCACCAATTAATAAGCGAAAGAACAGAAATGATTCATAACTATTTGCAGAAGCGACACCAAAAACGGGGATACTACCGATAATCAACAAAGCGGTATATGTTTTACGTGGTCCGTACTTGTCACATAAAGGACCAACGATCAAACGGACTAAGATGGTGATTGCGACTGCTGCGATATTGATATTTGCGATTTGATCTTTAGTCAGATGAAATTCACCTGCAATGACTGGCATTAAAGGTGCACATGCAAACCAAGCAAAGAAACAAACGAAGAAAGCAAGCCAACTCATGTGGAATGCCCGCATCGCTGGTGCAGAAAAGTTAAATAACTTTATTGATGTGGCTTTTTTTGCCGATAAATCTAAAGACATTGCCATCTCCCATACTGAACGTATATTGCTTTGTTGACACAGCACTCTGTGTGAACAAACCGATCAGATCGGACATCGTTGGCCGTCTTACAATTTTTTGGAAAGTCGTCTTTGACTCAATAAATATTTAGCAAATGCTATGCCAACTTTAAGAAAGCAAAGCAAGAAATTATATTAATTATTGTTTTTTAATGATTTTTATAAATAAAAATAGCTTAAGCACTACATTTTACCCCTATACAAAATAGGGCTTTATGAGGATGACCCGTTTTAAAGCACAATTCTTTCTGCTTCAAAAGAACTCATTTTACGCACCAAAACAATACATTTTATGGTTTTAAAACATAGTTCTAAATTTTCTTTGGTTCTGAAATCAATGAACGATACAATAAAGCGCATAATGTAGATGCTAAATGAGCGATTGCACCGAATAAGAATAACTCCAATGGCACCAATTTTGCTTTTAAAACAACATTCATCGTGCATCGTCTTAAATGCACACACACTTATCGTTTGATCTTTATACTTATGCCGAAACTCAGAATCGCACTTATTGATGATGATCAAGCCCGAGCTGAATACATCAAAACTTGTTTAATTGAACATGATTTTGATGTTGTTGCTTGCTTTACTCTTGATCACCTGAATATTTTCAAATTGGAACATCTTCAAGCAGATGTCATTTTGCTCGATATGGATCATCCACATCGTGACGTTATTGAAAGCTGTGTAAGTAACTTTGACCTACCCACTGTACTCTTTACTAAAAACACTGACAAAGACACCATCAAACAAGCAATTGATGCAGGCATCACTGCCTATATTGTTGATGGTATCGATCCAAGTCGTTTACATACCATTCTGGACATTTCGATTGAGCAATATAAAAAGCATAAAAAACTTGAATGTGATCTAAAGGATGCGAAAACAAAACTCGCAGATCGAAAAGATATTGAAAAAGCAAAAGTTTTACTGATGCAACTTCACGGTCTCACTGAAGATACAGCATTCCAATTATTAAGAAAAAATGCGATGAGTCATCGTATGACCATCGGTGAAATGGCACGTCGTCTACTCGATGCACAAGAGCTTTTAAACAATCAACTAAAGGATGAATAAATGAGCAGTTTAGAAAAAACAGAATTGCAACTTGGTTATATTCCTTTACTTGATTGCGTAGCACTGCTTTGGGCTAAACAACGCGGTTTTTTTGATGAAGAAGGATTAGATGTTCAGCTGATCAAAGAAGCTTCCTGGGCAAGTTTACGTGATCGGCTGGCATTTGGTTTACTCGATGCTGCACATTGCTTATCTGCTATGTTACCTGCTGCCGCAATTGGCAATGATCAGATTGGTATCCCCTTACAAACACCATTGGTCTTAAGCGAGAGTCGTGCTTTTATTAGCCTGAGTCAGAAACTATGTTATCAATTACAGATTCAAAAAGACGATACTGCGGAACAATCTGCTCAAAAGTTAGTAGATTATCTAAAAGAAAATCATCCTGTTTCACTCGCGCATGTGTTTCAACATTCTATCCATCATTATTGTTTAAAAGAATGGCTTGCTTTGGCAGATAGGGAACTTGCAAAAAACATTCAAGTAAAAACCTTACCGCCATCGTATATGGTAGAAGCACTAAGCACTCATTTAGTCGATGGTTTCTGTGTGGGTGAGCCTTGGAATACCCAAGCTGAATTAGCAGGATTAGGACAAATTGTATGTTCAAGTCAGCAAATTATCCCAAATGTCGCAGATAAAGTGCTTGCTGTGACGCATGATTGGGCAGAACAGCATCCGAGTACATTAATCGCACTCACTCGAGCTTTAATCAAAGCACAGCAAGAGCTTAAATCGATTGAAGACTTTGCGCCAATTTGGGACCTTTTAGTCGAATTCGATATTATTCAGTTTGAATGTTCTGAAGAAGTGCATGTGGAGAAATATCATGCCATACAAAATATAGTTCGCCATCTGATTGAAAATGATGCACAACCCAAAGTGACTGACTTTGAATGGTTGTTTGAGCAAATGCAGCAATGGAATGCCTTAGAATCATCATCCGAAATATCTACTGAGCTCGCTCAAAATTGTCTACTGCCTCAGATTTATAAAACAGCAGCAGTAAATTAAAGACAAAAAAAAAGCTGTCTTCAATCGAAAGACAGCTTTGAAAGACCCATAAGAGATACTACGCCAATCGAAAGTTGTCTCTTAAGTACGAAGTATATTATCGAAGCAATAGATATCTTTTTCGGACATTTTCATGTCATTAACTGCCATAACAAATGTGAAAATTCATCATTTTTGCCAACTTACAATTTATACGAATCTACTTAATTGTCTGAGAGAAATACAATTTGAAAAGAGAATGTTTTATAAGCTTTCATAATTTTCTAATGTCAAAAAGCTATTTTCTCATACTCGATTGCAGTAGACAAAAGCACAATACAAATCCCTTTAAAACAATGCTTTAATCTTAAGACATGTTTAACTCTCGCCTCAATCATGTTTAAAAAACCAACACTTTCACTCACTTAAGTTATGATCAAAATAAGACTTATAAGTGATTGACTCATCAGTTACACAAATCTCATGAACGATTCGGGTGAGTTCGGTTTAAAATGTTTTAAAAATAAATAAACCTATTTTTTTGTCATATTTTAACATTGCGATTTCCTTGCAAAGTTTTCATTATATGCACCATGCTTGGCATGCAACTTTCTTCACTCAGTAAAAGAAATTATAAAAAAATTGCAGAATTTTGTGCCATAATAAGCAAACTTTGCAGACATCTTGCAAATTAAATTTGCAATTTTAAAATTGGAGCAGGCTAAATGAGCTCAACCATTTTGGTGATTCACGGACCGAATTTGAACTTGCTAGGTAAGCGAGAACCAGAAGTATATGGTTATCTCACGCTAGACGATATTAACCAACAATTAATTGCTCAAGCCAAAGATTCATCTCTTACATTAGAAACATTCCAAAGCAACTGGGAAGGTGCAATTGTTGATCGTATTCATCAAGCACAAACTGAAGGTGTAAAGTTTATCATCATTAACCCAGCTGCACTCACCCACACTTCTGTCGCTTTGCGAGATGCGTTACTGGGTGTTGCAATCCCTTTTGTTGAAGTTCATTTGTCCAATGTTCACGCTCGTGAAGCATTCAGACATCACTCTTTTCTATCCGATAAAGCCATTGGCGTAATTTGTGGCCTAGGTGCTAAGGGTTATTCCTTCGCACTCGATTACGCTATTGAAAAAATTCAATCTTCTAACTAATTTAGACATTGTAGGAACATGCACTCATGGATATCCGTAAAATCAAGAAACTCATCGATTTGATGATTGAATCTGACTTACAAGCCATTGAAGTTAAGGAAGGAGATCAATCTATTTCATTGACTCGCCCTACTCCAGTGTATGCTGCTGCACCTGTGGCGGCTGCGCCTACAACGGCAGCTCCAGCGACTCCAGCAGCAAAAACTCCTCGTGGTGCTGTTGAAACATCACCAATGGTTGGTGTGTTCTATGCCGCTGCAAGCCCTGGTGAAGCACCATTTGTTAATGTCGGTCAAACCGTTTCTGCTGGAGAAACACTCGGAATCATCGAAGCAATGAAAATCATGAACCCGATCGAAGCAACCAAGAGCGGTGTGATTGAAGAAATTCTTGTAAAAAATGGTGAAGTCATCCAATTCGGCCAACCGCTTTTCCGCTACCGCGCTTAATAAGTTGGGGATTTCTATGTTGCAGAAAGTATTAATTGCAAACCGTGGTGAAATCGCCTTACGAATAACTCGGGCTTGTAAAACACTTGGTATTAAAACTGTCGGTATCTATTCAGACGCGGATAAAGATTTAATGCATTTACGCTTTGTCGATGAAGCGGTATGTATTGGACCAGGTACAAGTAGCGAAAGCTATCTGAATATTCCTGCAATTATTACTGCCGCAGAAATTACAGGTGCTGATGCGATTCACCCTGGTTATGGCTTCTTGTCAGAAAATGCTGAATTCGCAGAAATTGTTGAAAACTCAGGCTTCATTTTCATTGGTCCTCGACCTGAGCATATTCGTTTGATGGGGAATAAAGTCTCCGCGATTATTGCAATGAAAAAAGCTGGCGTACCTACAGTTCCTGGCTGTGATCACGCTGTTACCATTCACAATGCATTGGCTGAAGCACGCGAGATCGGTTTCCCATTGATCGTGAAAGCGGCAGCTGGCGGTGGTGGTCGTGGTATGCGTATTGTTGAACGTGTCGACACATTACTTGAGTCTGTTCAAGCCGCTCAACGTGATGCTGAGATGTGGTTTGGCGACGATACAGTTTATATGGAACGTTTCCTGCAAAAGCCTCGTCATGTTGAAGTACAAGTACTAGGTGATGGTAATGGTCATGCGATTCATCTATATGATCGTGACTGTTCATTGCAACGTCGCCATCAGAAGGTTCTAGAAGAAGCACCTGCTCCAAACTTACCTGAACAAGCGCGTGCGGATATTCTTGAAGCTTGTGTAAATGCTTGTAAGTTAATGCAATATCGTGGTGCTGGGACATTTGAGTTCTTGTTTGAAGATGGTGAATTCTTCTTTATCGAGATGAATACACGCGTTCAAGTGGAACACCCTGTTACTGAAATGGTGACTGGAATTGATATCATTGAACAACAACTTCGAATTGCTGCAGGTCTTGGCCTAGATATTGAACAGCATGAAGTTGAAGTGAAAGGTCATGCGATCGAATGCCGTATCAATGCAGAGGATCCAACTACATTCCTACCATCACCTGGTAAAATTGAAAGTTTTTATGCACCAGGCGGCGCAGGAATTCGCTTAGATTCTCATATTTATCAGGGTTATAGCATTCCACCATACTATGACTCGATGATTGCAAAACTAATTTCATATGGCAAAGACCGTGAAACATCTTTAGCTCGTATGCGTCAAGCACTTGATGAAATGATTTTGACAGGCATCAAAACCAATATTCCATTACACAAAGATTTAATCTTAAAAGATAAAAACTTTTGTGAACAAGCAATGGATATTCACTATTTAGAAAAACATTTGTTAAAGCAGCTTGAATCGCAAGCTGAGAAAGCATAATAAAAAAGCCTCTTAGGAAATTAAGAGGCTTTTTTATATCAACTACAAATTATGGCAACACACGACGCAAGGTCGCAAAACACTTCTCACCTTTCTCATTAGCACAGAAATCAATCGTATGTTCGTTTGACCATTTCACGAAATATTGAGAAACCTCTCCAGTCTGATCCTGTTTTTGTCCTGAGCAATCAGTTTCGTTATTATCATATTTAATTTGCAAAATTAAAGCAGGTAATCGTTCTTTGTGATCTTCTGAAGGTTGATAATCATATAAGCCATATGACCACTCATTACCGCTTTTAATCACAACATCGCTCATTCCTCGAAAATTGTAGTATTCGGTACACTTCTCATTATTTGGAATTTCCATTCCCCACAACCCCATAATTTCAGGGCGTGTAGTTACACGGATCGCATTTGCTTTCGCTGCTTGTTGTACTGTTGTTGCTTTATCAGTTACGACTGTATCCGCCATAGTCCATGTCGAGCAAGCCCATAATAATCCAATAATATAAATATTTTTCATAGATTTAATAAAGTCGTCATCTTAACGTCGCATAGGCTTAACTTAGCATATTTTTATTTAAAATCACCCAATCATAACCATATAAACACAATATTTTTTATATGGATTTTATTTGATTGTTATCCGATTTATTTCGGGTATTCTAGATATTTAAAAAATAGATATCGTTTACTTTATAAAGAGTTAGCTTTAGGGATAAAAGCCATGAATTTTTCTGAATATGTACAATATGATGGTCTCGGACTAGCCGCATTAGTCAAAAATAAAGAGATCCATGCTTCTGAACTTTTGAAGATTGCATTGGAGCGTAATGAAAAGGTAAATCCTAAACTTAATGCCATCATCATTCCAATGTATGAACAAGCCAAACAACGCGCTCAGCAAGAGCGTCATGGGGCGTTTGCTGGTGTTCCCTTTTTAGTTAAAGACTTATTTCAAGAATACCAAGGTGTTCCAACGTCATATGGAAGCAATTCACTAAAGAAGTTCAACTATACGCCTGACTTTAATGCAGAAATTGTCAATCGCTGGGAAAATGCGGGGATTATCACTTTTGGGCGCACGAATACCCCAGAGTTCGGAATCAAAGGAATTACTGAACCTGAAGCTTGGGGCGCATGCCGAAATCCATGGAACTTAAAACATAATAGCGGCGGCTCATCGGGAGGGTCTGCTTCTGCTGTAGCAGCTGGAATCGTTCCTATTGCTGGTGCTGGGGATGGTGGTGGATCTATTCGCATTCCTGCATCCTATTGCGGACTATTTGGATTAAAACCGAGCCGAGGACGAACTCCTTGGGGACCTCAATATAGTGAAGCAATGCATGGTGCTGCAATGCAGCATGTTTTGTCTAAATCAGTCCGAGATAGCGCAGCAATGCTTGATGCAGTGCATGGGCCAGAACAAAGCTCTCTGTTTAGGATTCAATCCCCTGAACAAAAATATGTAGATATTATTCAACAAGCTCCGAAGAAATTAAGAATAGCTTTTAATACCCAATCCCCAATCGGCACCAAGGTCTCGAAAGATGCGATTCAAGCCGTCGAACATACAGCAAAACTATTAGAATCACTTGGGCATATTGTTGTTGAAGATCGCCCACAAATTAATGGACTTGAACTCGCAAAAGATTTTATAACTACATGGTTCAGTCAATTCTCATACATGCAAGCACAGATCAAATTAATGTCAGATACGACCGATGATGATTTCGAACTTGATTCGGTGGCTTTGGCAGCGTTTGGAGCAAAAACGAGTGCAACCGAATATATTCATACTTTAAATAATTGGGGAAGCTACAGTACACAGATGAACTTGTTCTTTGAGCAATATGATCTGTATCTAACCCCCTCAACAGCATCTGTTGCTCCTAAAAATGGAGAAATTGTTACTCCTGCTTGGCAAAAGCCGATTTTAAAAGCTTTGCTCAAAGTAGGAAAAGCACATTATTTAGCACAAGGAAAACTCGTCGATAAAATGGTTCAGGATAATTTGAGCTGGGTTCCATTTACTCAATTAGCAAATGTCACGGGCTTACCTGCTATGTCCGTACCGCTATATTGGAATAAAAATGGTTTGCCTTTAGGGAGTCAATTTATTGGGCCGTTCGGACGTGAAGATCAATTACTGCAACTAGCAGCACAATTAGAACAAGCACAACCTTGGATGCCTCAGTATCAAAATATTAAAATTTAAATTAACTTTTGGCTGCTGTTTCCACCCGATTCGGCAGCCAATAGATCAGCAATAATCCGAATAACACCACTACACTTGCATATAAAAAAATTGTTGCGCCAGTTAATTGTTGCCAATAATGCCCTGCCAGTAAACTTCCTGAAGCCACTCCAAGTCCCCACATCGTACTGTATAGTGCCTGCCCGCGACCTTGTTGCTCAGGTGAAAAGTTTTGGAAAATCACTTTCATTGCAATTAAATGGAATAAACCAAAACTAAATGCATGAAGACATTGAGCTAGAAACTGCCCGAAATAATTGGTTGTAAGAACACCAACCAAAAACCAGCGCAAACTGGTCAAAATTAGACATACTGCCACTAATGAACGCCATGAAAACCGTGTGAAGAACAACTTTTGCGCTACAGCAAACATCACAATCTCAGCGATCACACCTGCTGCCCATAAACTGCCAATTTTAGTCGTGCTAAATCCTATTTCTTTCAAGAAATTACTGTAAAAGCTATAAAAAGGTGCCTGAGAAAACAGTAAGATAAACTCAATCGTAAAAAATGCTGCAACGGTCGGCTTTTTTAATACAGGAATGAGTGACTCTAATTTCTTTTGTGAGCTCGGCGCATGTATAGGCTCTTTAATACTAAAAGACCATAAAAATGCAAGAAATGAAACAGCTAAAAGCAAAATCGGCAACATAGAAATTGGAATAATTTCCAACAACGCACCAATCACAAAAACACCTACAATAAAACCGACAGAGCCCCACTTCCTTACTTTTCCATATAGTTCCGCTCTTTTTTCACCCAACCAAAATAAAGTGACACCCTCAAATTGAGCCAAGATCGCATTTTGAAAAAAACTAAAGATCAACATCAGCAAAGCAACGGATTGAAAACTGTTTGGAATCACAAAAATTGCAAACCAAATACAAGCTTCCATCCACGTTGCAATCCGAACCAACAGCATTCGCTTACCAGACTTATCAGCGATCCATCCCCAGATTAATGGCGCAAAAAAACGCGTAATAATTGCGATAGAAGACAAAATCCCAATTTCTTGATAATTAAAGCCTTGGTCTTGTAAATACAAGTTCCAATACGGCATGAATGTTCCAACTATCGAATAGTAAAACAGATAGAAACCACCCAGTCGGGTTTGAATGTTTAAAGACTGGAACAATGCAAATGCCTTTTGCTATTTAAAGATTGAAATGAACAACTAACATGTTCATTTTATAAGGCTCAAATTTTAACGTATTTCTACTCAATAGATATAACAACTCTAACTGGAAAATACACAAATAAAAAAAGGACCGAAACTTCATTCAGTCCTTTTTTAATTCATTATGAAACGTACTATTTAAACATCTGGATTCAAAACAACGTTTGGTTCAGCATTGCGCAATTTACGCAACTTCACTGCATACGCAAGCATTAGACATAAAATCCATGCAGGTATCATCATCACTGCGATACGCATATCTGCTGTCAGTGACATGACCACCAAGATACCCAACATAAATACGATGCACAAATAGTTACTGAATGGATATGCAATACTTGGGAATTTAGTTGTTTCACCTTGCGCCTGAATAGCTTTACGGAATTTTAAATGTGTCCATGAAATAACAATCCAGTTGATCACAATCGCTGCAACCACAAGCATCATCAATAAACCAAATGCTTTTTCAGGGAAAATATAATTCAAGATCACGCATAATACTGTTACGAATGCTGAAACCAATACGGCGTTTGTTGGAATACCATTTTTATTGATTTTCTTTAAGAACTTCGGTGCATTACCTTGCTGAGCCAAACCCAATAACATACGGCTGCTGCAATAGCTTGTACCGTTATAAACAGACACTGCTGCAGTCAAAATAACGAAATTGAGCATCGTAGCTACGCCTTGACTATCCAATGACGCAAATACCATGACGAATGGGCTACCGCCTTCTGCCATTTGGTTCCAAGGGAATAATGCAAAAAGTACAAATAGCGTCGCAATATAGAAAATCAGAATTCGATAGATAATTTGATTCACCGCTTTTGGCAATGTTTTATCTGGATCACGAGCTTCAGCAGCTGTGATACCGAACAATTCAATTCCACCGAATGCGAAGATAATCACAGCCATTGCCATTACTAAACCTTCAACACCAAATGGAAAAAATCCACCCAGAGCCCAAAGGTTACTAATGCCAGCTTGAGGTCCTGCTGTACCTGTGGCTAACAAATAAGATCCAAAGCCAATCATTGCTAAAATAGCTAGAATTTTGACGATAGAG
Source organism: Acinetobacter sp. SK-43 (assembly GCF_015351505.1). NCBI lineage: Bacteria > Pseudomonadati > Pseudomonadota > Gammaproteobacteria > Moraxellales > Moraxellaceae > Acinetobacter > Acinetobacter sp. SK-43. The sequence continues at coordinate 18,780 of NZ_JADKPY010000049.1, read as the reverse complement.
AACCAGAACTCCATTTCACCAAAAAGCTTAACATGCAATAAATTGATACCGTTAATTAAAAGGAAAAACACCAGTGCGGATGCCCATGTCGGAATTTCTGGCCACCAATATTGGATATAAAGTCCAATCGCACTTAATTCAGCCATACAAACTAAAATATTGAGTACCCAATAGTTCCATCCTGACATAAAGCCAGCAAATGACCCCCAGTACTTATAAGCAAAATGACTGAATGAACCACTTACAGGTTCTTGTACAACCATTTCACCTAATTGTCGCATCATCAAAAAAGCGATAAATCCAGCAATTGCATACCCCAGGATGACTGATGGTCCTGCTAGCTTGATTGATTGTGAGATCCCAAGAAACAATCCTGTACCAATTGCACCACCAAGTGCAATAAGTTGGATATGCCGATTGCTTAAACCGTGTTTCAGGTTTCCTTGCTCAAGTTTTGACATATGATTATTCTCATCCTTGTCACGTAATTTTCTTGTATTAAATTACGTATATCATAAATTAATCACTATTGCCTATATGAAATAGAAAAATATTTAATCTACTTTTCTCGTAAGTGCGCATCTAAGCAGAAAATCAAAGAAATAACAATAATTATGATATAAGTAATTAAATTATGTATTGCGTAATTATAATTTTTAAGTATGATGGAAGATATTCAGCAAACTTTAGTGGTTTGATTAAGATTTAAAGTTCATTAAAAACACTTCTATATCTATGTTTTTAATAATATTAGTCAAACTCAAATGCATTTTTTCGCTACGACATAGCAAAATTAAAGACAAGGAAAGTAGATGATGGCTCAAAAACTTACTTCATTTATTGAAATTGACCCTCAATCAGATTTCACAATTCATAATTTACCTTACGGTATTTTTAGTAAAACACCTGAGGGTGAAAAGCATGTCGGTGTAGCAATCGGTGATTGGGTACTTGATTTGGCAGAGCTTGCTGAACAAGGGCTATTAGAAATTAATGGAAAAGAGAATTATTTTAATCAACCAACTTTGAATAAGTTTATCGAATCAGGTAAAAGTTCGTGGCAATCCGTACGTAAAGCTTTACAAGCTCTTTTATCTGCTGAGAATCCATTATTACGAGATAATACTGAACTTAAAGAACGCGTCTTAATCAAACAAGACAACGTTATTTTATATTTACCTATTCATGTACCAGGTTATACAGATTTCTACTCATCTAAAGAGCATGCAACCAATGTAGGTACCATGTTCCGTGATCCTAAAAATGCACTACTACCTAATTGGAGCGAACTTCCAGTCGGTTACAATGGCCGTGCAAGCTCAGTGATTGTGAGTGGTACAGATATTGTTCGCCCTTCAGGACAAATCAAGTTACCTAATGACGAACGCCCTGTTTTTTCTGCGACTCGTAAACTTGATTTCGAATTAGAAACGGCATTTATCGTCGGAAAACCTACAAAACTCGGTCAACCTATTGCGATCGAAAATGCTTGGGATCATATCTTTGGTATGGTTTTACTCAACGACTGGTCTGCACGTGATATCCAACAATGGGAATATGTGCCATTAGGACCTTTTAACGCAAAAACCTTTGCGAGTGCGATTTCACCATGGGTTGTGACGATGGAAGCACTTGAACCGTTTAAAGTCAAAGGACCTGTTCAAGAACCAAAACCGCTTTGCTATTTACAAGAGAATGTTGCAAATAGTTTTGACATCAAACTCAGTGTAGAAGTTCAAAGTCCCCGCTCAAAAGAAACAGACCTCATTTGTGAGACTAACTTTAAATACATGTATTGGTCGATGGCTCAACAACTGACACATCACACTATTGCAGGATGTAATGTCCAAGTTGGTGATTTGATGGGCTCTGGCACAATCTCTGGACCGACTGAAAATTCATATGGCAGTTTGCTCGAATTGACGTGGAATACAACTAAACCTCTAACGCTTTCAAACGGAGAAAAACGCGGATTCCTTGAAGATGGCGATCGCGTCATCATGAAAGGTTACTGTGAGAAAGACGGCATTCGCGTTGGTTTCGGTCAAGTTGAAAATACAATATTAGCAGCACATACATTTGCGTTCGCTGAGCATGAGGCTGAACAGTATGAAACTGTATAGTTATTTTCGTAGTTCAGCAGCATTTAGAGTCCGTATTGCATTGAATCTAAAGGGTTTGAGCTACGAGACTGAAGCAATTCATTTAGTTAAAAATGAACAACGTAGTGCTGAATATCAAGCTTTAAATCCAAGCTGTCTTGTACCTACACTTGTAGACGAAGACCAAGCATTTTTACAATCTTTGAGTATTTTGGAATATTTGGAAGAGCGCTATCCAGATACTAACTTACTTCCAAAAAACTTAATTGAACGCGCAAAAGTTCGTGCTTTTTCACAAGCCATTGCATCGGATATTCACCCGTTAAATAACTTAAGGGTTTTGAAATATTTACAAAATGAGCTTGATTTAAACGATGAACAAAAAAGTCATTGGTATAAGCACTGGATTCTAGAAGGCTTCCATAGTCTCGAAGCACAGTTGCAAGCTTCCAATGGAAAGTTCTGCTTTGGTGAGCGTCCTAGCTTTGCAGATTGCTGCTTAATACCACAAGTTTACAATGCCAAGCGTTTTAAAGTTGATCTTACAGCATTTCCAAAAATCGAATCAATTTATCAATATTGCCTGACACTGCCAGCTTTTCTTCATGCTGCTCCAGAACAACAAGCAGATTGGGAATAAGGATAAAAGGAGTTTAATGATGACATTCCAAATTAAAAAAATTCATCACGTTGCTTATCGTTGTAAAGACGCAAAAGAAACCGTGGATTGGTATAAACAGATGCTCAATATGGATTTCATCCTAGCATTCGCAGAAGACCACGTCCCTTCGACTAAAGCTTTTGATCCTTATATGCATTTATTTTTGGATGCAGGACAAGGCAATGTATTAGCATTTTTTGAATTGCCTACTCAACCTGAAATGGGACGTGATGAAAACACACCACAATGGGTTCAGCATATCGCATTCGAAGTTGAGGACCAAGCAACTCTATTACGTGCTAAAGAGCATTTAGAAGCAAATGGTGTCAAAGTTTTAGGTGTAACGAATCATGGTATTTTCCATTCGATCTATTTCTTTGATCCAAACGGACATCGTTTAGAGTTAACTTATAACGATGTACACGCCGATGCAAAAATTGCCCGTATCACAGAAGAAATGAAAGTCGAGATGCTTGAGGAATGGAGTCGTACCAAACGTGCACCACACCATACACATTTCTTACATGAGGAAGAATTAGGTGCATAAAGAAATTTGATAGGTATATTCTGATCAAACTCTGAATGACTTAAATAGACATCTAATCGGTATTGAGATAAGTGCTCAATACCGATTTTTAATGCAAAAAATGAGTAAATTTAATTCATTTAATGTCATGCTATCATCTTGAAAATCAAATATGATCTACGCTCAAACCACTGTATGCTTATACAATTCTTTAATTTGAGTCATTTAAAAAGATGATTTCAATTTTGCATCATGCTCAGGCATTATTTAATCGAAATTCTGATGTATTTATACAAATTTGACCATTACTGCTAGATAAAATTTAAATGAAGGGTTGTTGAATGATTGAAGAAAAATTATCTGGTGGGGTTCAATCGCTTGAAGTCGGTTTATCCGTATTAAACGCGCTGTTAGAACATAATAAACCGATTATTTTAAAGGATTTATCAACTAAGCTTGATATGCATCCTGCTAAAGTTCACCGCTATTTAGTAAGCTTAATTCGTATGAATTATGCGAAACAGCTTGAAGATGGTCAATACGCTCTAGGCGATCAAGCATGGCGTTTAGGTTTGAGTTGCATTCAACATACTGATGTTTTGCAATTAGTTCAGCACTTGATCTATAACCTTCAAAGTAAAATTGGTTGTGGTATCCAAATCAGTAAATGGTCGCCTCAAGGGCCACTGGTTGTACAGTCAATTGAATCTAACCATCCCATTTCAATCGTAACCAAAGTCGGTTCAATCATGCCATTAGTCAATTCGGCAGCGGGTCGAGTTTTTGCTTCTTATTTACCTGAAGCTGTGGTGAAACCATTAATGGATGCAGAGTGGACTAAAGCTGCACTCAACCACTATCCAATCAAACCACAAACATGGAATGATTTTTTAGTTTTGAAAGACAAGATTTTGCATCATGGAATGGCGATCGCTCAAGGAGATCTACTTGTTGGGATCAATGCCGTTGGCTTACCTATTTTCAATGCTCAACGAGCGATGGAATTTTGTATTGTGGCACTAGACAGTGAAATGTTTCTACCGCTACACGAAGGCAGTGAAAAACTTGAACTGTTTAAGAATGAAGTCGCAGCAATTAATCAATTCATTCAAACTAGATAGTAAAAAAAAGCCAAGAATTTGATTCTTGGCTTTTTTGTTCATAGCAGCTAATTACTTCGCTTCTAATACACCACGACGAATTTGATCACGCTCAATCGATTCAAATAAAGCCTTGAAGTTACCCTCACCAAAGCCATCATCATCTTTACGTTGAATAAATTCAAAGAATACTGGCCCGAGCATATTTTGCGAGAAAATCTGAAGAAGTAGTTTCTTCTGACCATCTTTGGTATTGCCATCGAGCAAAATACCACGCTTTTTCAACTCTTCAGTTGGCTCACCATGCTCAGGTAAACGCTCTTTCAACATCTCGTAATACGTTTCAGGTGGAGGAGTCATGAACTCAAGACCAAGCCCTTTTAACTTATCCCACGTAGAAAGTAAATCATCTGTAATAAATGCGATGTGTTGAATGCCTTCACCATTAAAATCAGCGAGGAATTCAGCGATTTGGCCATTTCCTTTATCTGAATCTTCATTTAAAGGGATACGAATCATACCATCTGGTGCTGTCAATGCTTTAGAAGTAAGACCTGTGTATTCGCCTTTAATATCGAAATAACGAATCTCTTGGAAGTTGAAAATCTTTTCATAGAAATTCGCCCAATACTCCATACGTCCTTTATAAACATTATGAGTTAAATGGTCGATTTCATTTAGACCCGCACCCTTTGGATTTTTCTCAACATCATCAAAGAATACAAAATCGTTTTCGTAAATATCACGATCTACAAGGAAGATTGGCATACCACCAATTCCTTTAATCGCAGGAATATTGAGTTCCATTGGACCAGCTTGTGAATACATCGGTTCTGCACCAAGTTCGATTGCTTTCTTGAAAGCTTTCGCTGCATCACGTGTTCTGAAACCCATCGCACATGCTGATGGTCCATGCTCTTTATAAAAGAATGAAGCATAAGATTCAGGCTGATAATTCAAAATAATATTGATATTACCTTGGCGCCATAAATAAACTTTTTTAGATTTATGCTTTGCGACTTTGGAAAAGCCTATTGTTTCAAAGATTTGATCTAATCCATTTTCCGTCGAAACAAACTCAATAAAAGCAAATCCACATAGCTCTAATGGGTTATCTAAAATGTCCATCTAGTTTCCCTTATTTAGATAAATTCATCCGTTTTTAATACTGTACAACATGTTTTGTTAATTTTCGGTTGCAATAACTACCTTTAACAAATCATGTGAACTATCGATCAAAGAGTTGGATAGATAGAATTGTTTTCAATCATCCATGTTCTTTTCACGGTCCTAAAACTAGCCAGAACAACACAAAATTGTTTTGGTTTTCTACGATGAATTAATGCTACAAGAAAGCTTAAATTTATGCAATACATAATTAAATTATGTTATGTGTAATTTAATTGCTTTTTTCAGTACTAATAAATGATTCAAAATCATTTCGATCTTCTTAAAATGCTACGAACTGGTGATATTTTTTCACATCAAAACCTCGCTAAAAAGTTTCAAAGCGTAAAAATTGATGGAATATTAAAATATTCTAGAGAACAATTCTCATATCTAACAATTCATTACTTGAGGTCATAATCAGTTCTTGGCATGGTGCTATTATCAAAAATGATTAAAAGGCATGATTGTTTATGGCTAGCCCAGCCCAAGCGATAAGACATAAATTACTCAATACATTCTTCTCTAGACATTCAATTTGGTTTCTTTGCATATTTATTGCACTTAGCATTACGTGGTTTAAAACAATCTACACGCCACATAGTATTTACTACTTCATTTCTGACACTTTATTAAATGGCTTATGGCTGGTTACGAGCCTGTTAAGTATGGTTGGATTGTATGATTTACTTCAAAAAAAACATGCCATTTTAAGAAACTACCCAATCATTGGTCATTTCCGTTTCTTTTTCGAAGATGTCCGTCCTGAAATTCGCCAATACTTTATAGAAGCGGATCAGGATGCCTTACCTTTTTCTCGTATGCAGCGAAGTTTGGTTTATCAACGTGCAAAAAATGAAAATGCTGATAAGCCCTTTGGTTCAATTATCGATGTATATGAGCCAAACTATAGATTTATTGTGCATTCGATTGCGCCGTGCCCACCTGCAGATACAGAAACATTTCGTGTACTGATTGGAAATAACCAATGTAAACAGCCATATAGTGCTTCCATCATGAATATTTCCGCTATGAGTTTTGGTAGCTTAAGCGCAAATGCCATTAGAGCTTTAAACAAAGGCGCCAAATTGGGTAACTTTTATCATGATACAGGTGAAGGCAGTCTCAGCCCTTATCATCTAGAACATGGTGGTGATATCGTTTGGCAAATTGCTAGCGGTTATTTCGGTTGTAGAACAGCGGAAGGACTTTTCGATCCTGAAAAATTTGTTCAACAAGCTAAAAATCCTAAAATCAAAATGATCGAGTTGAAACTATCTCAAGGTGCTAAGCCTGGGCATGGTGGTATATTACCCAAGCATAAAATCACAGAAGAAATTGCACAAATACGAGGAGTTTCAAGAGAACATGATTGTATCTCGCCTGCAAAGCATCCTAGTTTTAATACGCCTATTGAGATGATGCATTTCATACAAAAGTTAAGAGATTTATCAGGTGGTAAACCTGTCGGTTTTAAACTTTGTATCGGTCAACCATGGCAGTTCATGGGTATTGTTAAGGCCATGTTAGAAACTAAAATTGTTCCTGATTTTATAGTAGTTGATGGTTCAGAAGGCGGAACAGGTGCAGCACCGATTGAATTTAGTGACTATATTGGCACACCCTTAAGAGAAGGATTGCGATTTGTTCATAATACACTTGTAGGCGCAGGTCTACGCAGCCAAGTTAAAGTTGGTGCGAGTGGAAAAATCATTAGTGCTTTTGACATTGCAAGTACATTTGCTTTAGGTGCAGACTGGGTCAATTCTGCACGCGGTTTTATGTTCGCTGTTGGTTGTATTCAAGCTCAAAGTTGCCATACCAACCAATGTCCAGTCGGAGTTGCAACGCAAGATAAAGATCGCCAGAAGGCAATTGATGTTCCAAGTAAAGCTGAACGAGTGTTTAACTTCCACAAAAATACATTGCATGCATTATCAGAAATGATCGCTGCGGCAGGACTCAAACATCCATCAGATATCAAAGCGCATCATCTCGCTCAGCGTATGAATGATCGTGAAATCAAAAATTATGCACAGATTCATTTCTTCTTAAAAGAAAATGAATTGCTACAAGCTGATTTAAACGATGATGAGAATTTCTATTATCGTATGTGGAAATTAGCTAATGCAAAAAGCTTCTAACGAAATTGAGCCACTCTTTGAGTGGCTCTAGTTTAAAGAATATAGTTTAGCGGCTAACTAATCGATATATGGCAAAAATTGGAATCATCAAAATTACAAGGAATTTTAAATAATACGTCCAACTATAAAGACTACCCTTACCCTGCCAAATTTGAACTTCTACAGATTGAAACTGAATATTCGATGCCTCCATCAATTCAGCATGAACATCGTAGTGAACACCATTACTCTGTTCACTGATGGAAAATGGATCTGAACTGGCAATTAACAGTACAGGTTCATTCATCTCATACTTATGTTTATCATCTGATTGAAAGATTTGCGGTTGATATCCATTAGAGGTTTCACTCTGGACTCCTCCTATCCACTTTAAATTGACCTCACCTTCATTTGGTGCAATACCTTTAGCAACTATCACAAACCGATAAGGATTATTATTCGATTCCCCAAGAAAACCAATAGCAACACTTGGACGATCAAACGTATCTTTGGGTTTATTAATAACAGCTTGATTCAGTTGCTCTAGTTCACTAGATGTCAGACGCACTGAATTGACCAATGCTTCTCCATATTCCCCAACCTTTGGTTCATGCGTTGTTTTACCACATGCCACCAATCCTACAAGAATAAATAAAACAGCTAGAAACTTTAAACTTGTCTGTTTAAGAAATAAATTTTTAATCATTTTTATCTACAATCTTATTAAAAAATGCCTACAGAAATATGCTTATCTAAAAACCAGCGTATCACAGGACCTTGTTGTTCTTGCGGTAGTGAAAGAATGTATTCAAAAGTCCTCACCACAACTTCACATTGTTTATTCTTATCCTCAGCAGTTTCACCTGAATTGATTAAATCTGCTTCAGCACCGTAGTCTTGTCTAAGCTTATCAGCAACCTGAGACCATGCCTCTGGCGCTTGCATACGATCAACAACTGAACGCTTTCCATTATGAGTCAATATATAAGTTAATGCTTCACTAGACTGCTGCTGAGTGTTCTGACTTAATAAAGCTCTGCGTTGTTGCGGTGAAGTTCTACTATATAAAGGGAATGAAATTGGGAAACAATCGCCTTTCCGTTTGGCATCATACAGTTGTTGAAGATAAGCATTCGCCCATAAACGTTGCCCCTCATCATCTGCTTTTTTCTCTATAATTTCTCTAAGCTTCCACCACAATGTACTGCTCACGCTTGCTTCAATCTCATTTACATTTACGACACCATTTGCCGTTTGCTTTATAGATTCATAATCTTTGCTGGCATATTGTTTGAGTGGTTGCAACAAAACGATTTGGTCTAGAATATTCTGTCGTTGCTCAATTGGATTATTTGCATCTTGAGTATTTGCAGGTAGCTCCTGATGAGAGCAACGATTAAGCATAAAAAAAACTAGAAAAATAAATCCTATAACAATAAACACAACTTTCATTGCATATCCCCATATTCTTAGTATAAAAATAATTTGCTGCTAAATATCTAAGTTCCCTTGAATGGACACGTTGAACTTTTTTGGGTGAGCAATGTGTTCGTAATTGCATTACAACTCATATAGACGCTACCTTCAGCCGTACATATTCTTGCTGCATACATCTGCCGACTATTCTCGATGATCTGCATCTGTCTACCAGCATAACGCGCTAAGCGTTGTAAGGTATCTATTCGCTGTTTACATTCAGGAAATTGCACAATGCCTCGTTGAAACTCAGAAGACTGATCTATAGCTACCTTAGTTTTATTTAGTGCAGAATCTTGAGTGTAGGCATTTCTTTCATTCTCAGTTGTGCGTTGCCGCTGAAGCTCGCTCTTCCTACAATCATGCTCAAAGCCATTTGAAATCGAGCCCATACACGCAGTTTTTTGAGTAGTTTTCGCAGCACAAGGATGACTTTGATAAGTTGTGCCCTGTGGAGAAACACACTTGTATAGATCTTGAGCAAAAACAGACGTAGAAAAACATAAAAGAATAGAGCTAAAGAAGCTCCAAGATGCACCCCTTATCATGCATACCCCTATGATTTAAATTTTCATATTTTTTATATTGTTAAAAATTGTATCATCTAAATCATTGGTAAAAAAGAAATATTAGTAATAATAATGATTTGGCTTAGCATGTAAAAAAGCTGGAATTAAACCTGTTAGTGCAGCACGAATATCTGCACGTTCATTGATTAATTGATGTGAACCTTCTTCTAGCATCAACAAGGTTTGTAGTCTAAATTTACGACGTATATATTCAATGTTATAGCGCCAATCTACAGTTTGATCGAGTGCACCCTGTGCTAGCCAAACAGGAATACGACAAGCTGGACGTTGTTCCATTTCCAACATCCATTTCGACATCGCAAGAATCCAATCCATTCCCATCATTCTTGGTTGCAATGGATCTTTTAAACGCACAAATCGCAAAAATTCAGGATTATGATTATTGCGACGGAAGTGTCGAGGGACTTGGCTTTTTATACGGCGTATAATCCCTAACCCAACAGAGTTATGCCACCAAGCCGTTTTCGCTGGACGTATTAATGGTGATAATAACAATACGCGATCAACTATTGGATCTTCACGTCGCTCGGCAAATTCTAATAGATGATGCATCCATATTGCACCGCCAGTACTTTGCCCGATTCCCAACCACGGACGTGGCAATTGTTTTGCATGATAAACTGCATCATAAACAGCATTAAGAACCTGTTGGTAATGATCAAAGTTCTGAATACTAGCAGGTGAACCATTACTTAAACCGTGACCAGGAAGATCATAGGTAATTACACTAAATCCTTGATCCAAGATTTCTTTGATAATCGGTTGGTAAATCCCACTATGTTCCAGATAACCATGTAATAAACACACAGTACCCTGAATTTTTTCTATTTTGGGTTGAAAGACCTGTACATGTAAACGAAACAATCGCATTTCTACATAGCCTTGCCAATGCTCACACTCCAACAAATGCAAACCATACAGCTTACGATATGCTTGTAATGGCTTAGTTGGTTCAAAACTTACTGTCAAATCTAGTGGTTCAAGAACTTGAGGAGTGGTTTCTCGATTTGGAATAGGTAAATCAAGTTGCTTTAAGATCGTGGGATTTAGAAATGGAATATTTGACATTATGGTATCTCCCGACAATCACTAGAGCCAAACAACATATCACGAATTGTAGCTAACATCTCATAGTTTGCTCGTCGACTATGATCATAATTTTGCTCACTAGGACGCCATTTCGTTAATTGCGTCGGCATAGGCGCAATCACTGGAACAGTCTCAATACCATTTAATGCAAATAAACGACGTGTGCGAGGCATGTGGTATTCATCCGTGATCAAAAGTACCGTTGGCGCCCCGCCTTTTTTTTGTAATAACAAAGAACTAAACCGAGAGTTTTCGCAGGTATTCATACTTCTTTTTTCAAGTAATTTTGCTTCAATGCCTCGTTCATTTAACCAAGCTTGCATATACGGTGCTTCAACACCACTCAGCACAATCGGCAAATCATATTTTTTCTCTATTTCTAATGTCTTTTCCAAGCGCAGGCGTGTGTAATTATTTACCACAATATCTTTGCCATTTGCGCCTAGTGTCAATCCACCACCCAATACAACAATCGCATAAGGCTCAGAGCTATTTCTTGAAGTCTTTGTCTCAACTTTATTTTTTTTCAACTCGAGCAAATCTGTATTTGTCTGCTCAGCTGAATCCTCAGAAGCAGATAAATCAATAGGATAGCTTTGTAAAAAGTCTAAATACTTTTCCATTTGTATTTTGGTATTGGCTGTATCCGATTGCAAAAAATCAAAAGGTGTACTTGCTGCGCTTGCAGAACTTTCTTGCTCTTGAACCGATGATGCTGCCTGAGCTAACAGAGGAATTTCCTGCTTGGGTTCTTCAGCATTTTCTTTTTCTTGCTCTTCTAATATTAACTGTTGCAATACTTTGTAACGCGCTTGAATTAGACCCAAATCCTCAGGTTTTTCTGATTGAAAGGTCTTTTCCATAAGCTTTAAATAAGCTTGTCTTGCAATCCATAGATCTGAACCAGGCTCTAAAGTTTCATGCTCACTCAACGCAGCAGATTTTTGGCTTTGTGCTGCAACTTGATTAACTTCTACAGGAACAAAGTAATTTAATCCTTTGACGATTAACTGAGAATAAAATGGTGAATATAAAAAAAGTACAAAACAGCCTAATAGTACAAAAAGTATTGTAAATACTCGTACTAAACTCACCATCCAATGTACTTTCGCCATATTCTCCTCATTCACCGTGTGGTTGGATCAAACCTTGCTCGTCATACAGCACTGGTTCAGGTTCTAAACTTATACTGAATTTTTGCTTTACGTCATGTTGCACGGCTTTATATGCATTTTTTACATCAGTCAAAGTTGCATCAGCATAATTGACTAAAACTAAGGCTTGTTTGTGAAACATTCCAACAGAACCTAATTGTTTACCTTTCCAACCTGTTTGATCGATCAACCATCCAGCGGCAACTTTAACACTACCATTTGCTTGTGGATAATGAGGAATGTTTGGAAATTGTTGTGCAATTTTGTCAAAGCTCATTTGACTGAGAACAGGATTCTTAAAAAAGCTCCCCACATTTGGATACTCTTTAGGATCAGGCAACTTACTTTGTCGAATCAAGATAACTTGCTTTTGCAAGTTTTCAGCGCTTTGTTCATCACCAACAGCTTGTTTTAGATCACCATAATTCAGTTTTAAATCAGCTTGCTTCAATAGCTTAAAGGTGACAGCAACGATGATATAACGATTCGGAAAATCTTTAAAAATACTATGTCGATATGCGAATTTACAATCTTCAGAGGAAATAAAGGTAAATTGCCCTAACTCACGATCATAGACTTGAACAGACTCAATAAATTCACCAACTTCAACACCATAAGCACCAATATTTTGTACAGGTGAGGCCCCAACTAACCCAGGAATTAATGCAAGATTTTGTAAACCAAACCATTGCTGCTTTGTTGTATATAAAACGAAATCATGCCAAGACTGCCCTGCACCAACATTTACAGTAACTGTGTGATTATCTTCACGAACAACCTCAACACCTTGAATATTTAAGTGCAGTACGAGAGCTTGAATATACTGAGGCAACAACATATTGCTCCCTCCAGATAACACTAAAACATTGAGATTATTCTGTTTAGCAAAATCTAAAGCTTCAACGACTTCGTTGGCATGATTGATTTGCACATAGTGTGATGCTGTAGAATCTAAGTTCAGGGTATTCAATGATTTAAGCTGTATGTGCTCTTGTATATGCATATTGTGTTGAATCCTATTACCCTGCACTGATTTGATTTTTTAAAATATTGACCCAAGCCAAACTACTTGATTCGCACTGATTAAGTACGCGATCAAAGCCTTCCGCTCCCCCATAATAAGGATCAGGTATAGCTTGCCGTGTAAATTCAGGATCATGCTCACTCATTAATGCAATTTTTGAACGTACTTGATTAGAACCAAACTGATAAATTGCCTGAGTCTTCAAATGTTGCACATCTTTGAAATTCTCATGATCCATTGCCAAGATCAAATCGAAATCAAGAAAATCATTCAATGTAATTTGTCTAGCACGTATAGTCGATAGATCGTAACCGCGTTTACTTGCATGCTGTTGGCTGCGTAAATCTGGCGCTTTATTTGGATGGTAATTGCTAGTTCCAGCAGAATCGACAATCACATCTAAACCATGCACATCACAATAATGTCTGAGAATCGCTTCTGCTGTTGGAGAACGGCAAATATTTCCTAAACAGACACACAACACCTTATATGGCGTTTTGGATGGCATAATCACCTCATTGGTACACTTTAACAGGCGTCTTATGTTAATTTATTTAAGTCCTGAAACCTATAGCCACCACATATAAAAATGTTGTATTTATTATGAAAAAATAAGGATATATGTATGAACCATTTCCAATTTCAAACTGTCCCAAACATCATTGCAGGGCTAGGTTCAATACAAGAGCTAAAAAATGTTCTATCTCAACATCAGTACCATAAAGTTTTATTAGTTACTGATGCTGGTATGTTGCAGCATAAACTTCATTTACCGATATTAACCATTTTAGATCAACTTGGTCTGGACTTTGTAATCTATTCAGATATTCAAGCAGATCCCCTTGAACATATCGTGTTAGAAGCTGTGGATTTTGCTCGACAAGAAAAAGTAGATGTTGTAATCGGATTTGGTGGCGGTAGCTCCATGGATGTCGCAAAAATCATCGCTTTACTTGCACATCCGAATCAAAAACAAAATTTAGGTGAGATATATGGTATTAACCAAGCAAAATCACCACGTTTAGCACTTATTCTTGTACCTACCACTGCTGGAACAGGCTCTGAAGTCACGCCTATTTCTATTGTGACCACTGGCGCTACCACAAAAATGGGCGTTGTTTCCCCAATCCTATACGCAGATGTTGCCATTCTGGATGCAACATTCACCCAAGGTTTACCTGCACACATCACAGCGGCAACAGGTATTGATGCAATGGTACATGCGATAGAAGCTTATACATCAAATATTAAGAAAAATTTCTACGCAGATATGCTGGCAAAGAACGCATTAAAACTCCTCAATCAAAATTTAGCCAAAGTCCTAAAAAATGGTTCAGATATGGAAGCACGCCAAAACATGTTGGTTGGCTCAATGCTTGCGGGACAAGCATTTGCAAACGCACCAGTCGGTGCAGTTCATGCACTTGCCTACCCATTGGGTGGACATTTTCATTTATCACATGGGCATACAAATGCTTTAGTTTTAGTTGAAGTACTTAAATTCAATGCACCTAATGCGAAGCAACACTATGCTGAATTAATGCAATTGCTCGACCCTCGCAGTACAGGTTGTACGGATGGCCTATGTGATCTGTTTATCGATCATATGCAAAACCATCTTGACCAAAGCGGTTTAACTTTAAAACTTAATGAATTGAACATTCCAGAAGCTAAACTTCCACAACTTGCCAAGGATGCGATGCTTCAAACAAGACTCTTGCAGAACAATCCAAGAGAAATGACCGAACAAGATGCACTCAATATTTATCAGGCGATTTATGCATGAGCAAACCGACTTTAAAACGACGTGACCAATTCAAGTTCTTTTTCCCAATACAAACCCGTTGGGCGGACAATGATATTTATGGACACGTCAATAACGTGACTTATTACAGTTATTTTGACACCGCTGCGAATTCATTACTGATTCAAAAAACAGGTTTCGATATCCACAACAGTGAAATCATTGGTTTGGTGGTGGATTCAGCCTGTAGCTTTCAACAGGAACTTTCTTTCCCAGAAATTATTGAAGTCGGTGTTGCGATTGGCAAAATCGGTAATTCATCGCTCAGATATGAACTCGCAATTTTTAAACAAAATCAGGATGAAGCAGCAGCCCAAGGACATTTTGTGCATGTATTCGTTGACCGTAAAAGCAGAACAAGTACGGCTATTTCAGTAGAAATGAGAAACGTACTTGAACAATATCAACTTATTAGTTAATAACTAAAACGATTTTTACTTTAGTTATTACTTTCTGAATTAGGGCTTGAGCTGAACATTGGCTAACTCTGCATCAAAAGTTTCTATCAAACTTTTAATTGTAGGCTCTTGATTGAGTAGTTCCACGGCCCGATCAAATGCTTTTTGTTTCCGTGTCGCTTGCATAACGAAAGGTGTCACGGAATCCATCTTCCTATATTGCACAGAAAATTGCGTATTAATCCATTGCGATTTCAAAGCATCTTCTAGTGCATGTTGAAGCTGAGTTAGCATTCCCTCGTATTCTTGAGGAATATGAAATACAGACTTGCCATTAATCTCACCAGTCATTAATCCATGCTGTGCGAGTTCTTGAACAGCAGGTGACAATTCACTATTTCTAAACCAATATTCCCACTTTTCTAAATTCCATTCTCCCTCTAGAGATTGTTCTTTAAGTTTTAAAATCTCTTGAGGAGATAAATTAGATATTGGCTCATTTTCATGGGACTGCTTTGTTGTGGCAATTACTGTGTTGTAAGGCTCAACATCTTCAACAACCGGTATATTTTCAAACAATTCTAAATCATGAGTTATTTGAGTATTTATATCCAAATCTGAAACTAAAGAATCTTGTACTGCTTCATCTGGTGATACTGGAAATACAAGAAAATCTTCAGTTTCACTTAAGCCTGAATTTGATACAGGTTTTTCTAAAAGCGATGTCGTTTCTAACCCTATCAACTGACCTTCAGCAGCATCAAATACCATGACACCACTCTCTGCAACTGGTTCAGGTTCAGGTTCAGGTTCAGGTTCAGGTTCAGGTTCAGGTTCAGGTTCAGGTTCAGGTTCAGGTTCAGGTTCAGGTTCAGGTTCAGGTTCAGGTTCAGGTTCAACATTAACCATTTCTGACCGAACAGCAAGCAGGTTCTCTACTTTTACATTTTCTGAGAACTGTTGAGTTTCATTTATCGAAATTGGCGTGACAGAGGTTGTCTTGACTGTCACTTCGTTTAACTGCATCGGTCTAAATGCGAGCAACCGTAGAACAATCATTTCGAAACCTTGCTCTTGTGTAACAGCAAGTTGAATATCTGAACGACCTTTACATGCAATTTGATAATAAAGTTGTAAATCTTGCGCCGAAATTAATTTTGAAAGTTGCAAAATCTTTCGATTGATTTCTTCACTATATTTCAGAGCTAAATCAGGTAGATATTGTAATAAAGCCAACTCGTGCAAGGTAGAAACCAATTGATCTAAGACCAATGATACATCTAAGGCTTGCTGTCTAAATTGCAATAATAGCTGACTGACACGAGCTTGTTGATTCTGATGAATGGCTAAAATCAGATCGTAGATAATTGTACGATCAATTAGACCAAGCATTTCTTTAACATCTTGATGATGGACAGCACCCTGACCATACGCAATCGCTTGATCTGTTAAAGATAATGCATCACGTAAAGAACCTTGAGCAGACTCAGCAATTTGCCAAATTGCATCACGATCAGCATTGATACTTTCTTTATCTAAAATTGTTGTTAAATGCGTTGTAATCTCATCGACAGCCAAAGGTCTGAGCGTAAACTGAAGACAACGAGAAATAACGGTAATTGGTAATTTTTGGGGATCAGTTGTCGCAAAAAGAAATTTTACATGTTCTGGCGGTTCTTCTAATGTTTTTAACAATGCATTAAACGAATGCGTCGAAAGCATATGCACTTCATCGATAAGATAAACTTTAAAACGACCTTGTGTTGGTGCATAAGGAACGTTATCAAGCAACTCACGTGTATCTTCAACTTTCGTTCTTGATGCCGCATCAATTTCAATTAAATCAATAAAACGGCCCTCGTTCACAGCTCGACATGTTGCGCAAACTTCACAAGGGGTTGAAGTCACACCTGTCTCACAATTCAAACACTTGGCTAAAATACGTGCAATCGTGGTTTTACCGACACCACGAGTACCTGTAAATAAATAAGCATGATGCAAACGACAACGTTCTAATGCACTTGTTAAAGCGCGAGAAACATGGTTTTGCCCCACTAACTCATTGAAATTACGTGGACGGTATTTTCTTGCCAGTACTTGATACATGTATGCTCCTTATTGCGTCTTTAGCATACTTTGTTTTTGAAACGCTGTGAATGAATACAAAACTGTTTGATCAAGATTAAATAGTTTGATCATGCACCACTTCTTACAGAGTTAAAACAATCTTGCGCATCAAAGCTTGCAACCAAAATCAACTCAAAGGACAATATAGATCTTTTGTAGATTTGGCTTTTAATCCTATGTCACACGCTTTAGATGTTTTAGGTGGTATCACCGCAGAACAATTTTTAACTGAATATTGGCAGAAAAAACCGTTATTGGTCCGTAATGCCTTACCAGAAATCATAGGATTATTAGAACCAGATGATGTTAAAGAGTTAGCGCTTGAAGAAGATGTGAGTGCTCGACTCATTCGACAAAAAAATAAAGATCCAAATGAATGGCATGTCAAATCATCTCCCCTAACCAAAGGTGATTTTCAAAAGCTACCTAATCTTTGGACGATCTTAGTACAAGCTGTAGATCACTATTCTTTTGATGTTGCTGAATTATGGAAAAAATTTCCATTTATTCCACAATGGCGTCGTGATGACATCATGGTGTCTTATGCACCAAAAGGTGGATCTGTAGGTAAACATTTCGATTTTTATGATGTTTTTCTCGTTCAAGGCTATGGACATCGTCGTTGGCAGCTTGGTCAAATGTGTGATGAATCAACTCAATTTATTCCTGATCAACCTTTAAAGTTGTTGGCTGACATGGATGTTCAGTTTGATGAAATCCTATCTCCTGGTGACTTACTTTACGTTCCACCTGGTCTCGCACACTACGGTGTCGCAGAAGATGACTGTTTAACGTATTCTTTTGGCTTTCGCATGCCAAATCTTTCAGAAATGATTGATCAGGTGAGTGATAAATTTGCTGAAAATGCACTATTAAAAAATCCTTTAGTGGATGTAGCTCGCCAACAAACCGCGAATATCGGTGAAATAAATTCGACTGAATTTTCTTATTTAAAAGCTGAATTATTGAACTACCTCTCTCAAGCACCTGAGTTTGATGCGGCGATTATGTCGTATATGAGTCAGTCAAATTATCCAAATAGCATTCCTGAACCTGATGAAATCGCAGCAGAAGATTTAATTGAAATTATCGGTACAGGTTATCAACTCATGCTTGAACCAGCCTCAAAGCTACTCTACAGAACTCAAGCTGATGGTTTAGATTTTTGGGCAAATGGTGAAAATGTTTGTATTTCCAAGTCATTTGAAAACCAGCTAAAACAAATTGCTGATGGACAAAGCATTGCATTTGATGAAAATCTAAATCAACCAGAATATTTAGAAGATATTGCTGAACTTTTAAATAATGCTGTTGTGATGTTGCTCCCTCCAAACTAATCTCATCAGCGCCTCTAGATGAGATTATATTGATCGGAAAAATTCAAAAAGTTTAAATACTTGATTACGATCATATAATTTCTTCTAGAAGGTAAAAATTAT